>NZ_JBEORT010000015.1:0-94467 GCF_040302425.1 Streptomyces sp. NPDC126497 | reverse complement strand
CCGGCACCGGCGCCGCCCCGGTGGGCGCGGCCCTCGTGGAGGTACCCGGGCGGCCGGCCGTCCGGCGCGTGGTCCGCCACCGGTACGCGCGCCGGCACCGGGCGTGGGAGAAGACGGGCCCGGACCGGGACCGGCGGCCGACCGGGGTCACGGCTCCGGTCAACCCGGCGCCCGCGCGCACGCTACGGTGGTCCGGCCGAACCGATCGGCGACGACACGCGCGAACGAGTCACGTACGACAAGGTGGGGGCACAGCTACGCCATGGCACAGGGCACGGTCCAGGTGACGCACACCGGCACGTCGAGGTGGCGGCGCCGCACGGGTGAGTACGCATCGCTCGCCGCCGCCCTGGAGGCCGCGGCCGAGGGCGACGTCCTCACCGTCGCCCCCGGGACCTACCGGGAGAACCTCGTCGTCCAGCGGGCGGTGACCCTGCGCGGCCCCGAGGGCTCGCCCGGCTCGGTGCGCATCGCGCCCCCGGACGGCGTTCCGCTGACCGTGCGCGCCTCGGCGGTGGTGCAGGACCTGCACGTGGAGGGGCAGGACGCCACCGCCCCGGCCGTGCTGGTCGAGGAGGGCACCCCGGAACTGCGCGACATACGCGTGGTCGCCCGGTCCGCGGCCGGCATCGAGGTGCGCGGCGGCGCCCGGCCCACGGTGCGCCGCTGCACGGTCGACAACCCGGCGGGCGCCGGCATCGCCGTGGTGGACGGCGGGGGCGGGGTGTTCGAGGAGTGCGAGGTGGTGGCCGCGGGACAGGCGGGGGTCATGGTGCAGGGCGGCGCCCACCCCCGTCTGGAGCGCTGCCGGGTGCACCACGCCTCGGGCTCGGGACTGACCGCGACCGGGGAGAACTCGGCGCTCGAGGCGGTGGGCTGCGTGGTCCACGAGGTGCGGGGCAGCGGCGTCCAGGTGACCGCCCGCGCCACCGCGCACCTCACCGACTGCGAGGTGCGCCGTACGACCGGGGACGGGGTCACGCTGGACACCGACGCGGTGCTGACGCTCGCCGACTGCCGGATCCACGACATCCCGGAGAACGCGGTCGACCTGCGGTCCCGCTCGGTGCTCACCCTCACCCGCACCAGCGTGCGGCAGTTCGGCCGCAACGGCCTGTCGGTGTGGGACCCGGGCACGCGCGTGGACGCCAACCAGTGCGAGATCTCCGACAGCACCGGCGACTACCCGGCGGTGTGGGTGAGCGACGGCGCCACCGCCGTACTGGACTCCTGCCGGGTGCACGACGTGCCGGACGCCCTGTTCGTGCTCGACCGCGGATCCCGCGCGGACGTCGTCGACAGCGATCTGACGCAGGTGCGCAACACGGCCGTGTCGGTGAGCGACGGCGCCACCGCCCAGCTCGACGACTGCCGGATCCGGGAGGCGGCGACGGGCGCCTGGTTCCGCGACCACGGCAGCGGCGGCACCCTCGGCAACTGCTCCCTGGAGGACGTGCAGACCGGTGTGATCGTCACCAAGGGCGCCGACCCCACCGTCGAGCGCTGCACCGTCGACTCCCCCGCCGAGGCCGGCGTCTACGTCTCCGCCGGCGGCCGCGGCACCTTCGCGCACTGCCGGGTCACGGGCAGCGGCGGCTACGGCTTCCATGTGATAGACGGCAGCCGCACGACCCTGCGCAAGTGCCGCACGGAGCGCTGCGCGCGCGGGGGTTACGAGTTCGCCGAGGGTGACGCGGCGTCCGGCTCGGGCGGTCCCGTCGTGGAGGACTGCACCAGCGACGAGAGCGGGAGCCCCGGGCCGCCGGCGTCGCCGGAGCCGGCGGTGCGGACGGTGGGCCGCACCGCCGGACTGCTGGGCACGGTCCCCGCCGCCCGGACGCCCGAGCCGGCACCGCCCGCGCCCGCTCCCGCCCCCGGTCCGGAGCGGGGGGCCCGCACGCCCCAGGCGGTGCTGGGGGAACTCGACGCGCTGGTGGGCCTGGAGAGCGTCAAGCGCGAGGTGCGCGCCCTCACCGACATGATCGAGGTGGGCCGGCGCCGGCAGCGGGCGGGCCTGAAGGCGGCGTCGGTCAAGCGGCACCTGGTGTTCACGGGCTCCCCCGGCACCGGCAAGACCACCGTGGCCCGTCTGTACGGCGAGATCCTCGCCTCGCTCGGGGTGCTGGAGCAGGGACACCTGGTCGAGGTGTCCCGGGTCGACCTGGTCGGCGAGCACATCGGCTCGACGGCGATCCGCACCCAGGAGGCGTTCGAGAGGGCGCGCGGCGGCGTGCTGTTCATCGACGAGGCGTACGCGCTCTCCCCGGAGGACGCCGGACGCGACTTCGGCAAGGAGGCCATCGACACGCTGGTGAAGCTGATGGAGGACCAGCGGGACGCCGTGGTGGTGATCGTGGCCGGCTACACGGCCGAGATGGAGCGGTTCCTGTCGGTCAACCCGGGCGTGGCGTCCCGTTTCTCACGGACGATCACCTTCGGCGACTACGGACCCGGGGAACTGCTGCGGATCGTGCGGCAGCAGGCCGAGGAGCACGAGTACCGGCTGGCGCCGGGCACCGACGAGGCGGTGCTTGCGTACTTCACCGACATCCCCAAGGGGCCCGCGTTCGGCAACGGGCGCACCGCGCGGCGGACCTTCGAGGCGATGGTGGAGCGGCACGCGGGCCGGGTGGCCCAGCTCGACGAGCCGACCACCGACGACCTGACCCTCCTCTACCCCGAGGACCTGCCCGCACTGCCCTGAGCACCGCCGGGCTCCCCGGTGTGCCGGGGTGCCGGCACACCGGGGAGCAGGCGGGTGAGCAGCCGGCGGCGTTCCTCGGCGAACGCCGGGTCGGCCCGGTAGTCGGAGTGGCCGAGGATCGGCGCGGGCAGCGGATGGGTCCCGGTGCGGCCGTAGGCGAGGGGGTCCTGGAGCGCGGGACGGTCCACGTCGGGGCCGCGGTCGCCGGGCAGCCGCATCGGGCCGCCGATGGGGTCGGTGCGCCGGTGGAGGTTGCGCCAGCAGTCGACCTCCCGGTGCAGGGAGCCGAGCGCCTCCGGTCCGAAGTGGGCCGGGAACCAGCGGCCGTACAGCCGCTCCAGCGGGGAGCCGTAGGTCAGCAGCGCGACGCGTCTGCGGGTGGACGGCGGGAGCTGCCAGGCCGCGGCGGCGGCGAGGACGCTGCCCTGGGAGTGGCCGGAGATCACCAGCCGGCCTCCGGTGGCCCTGGTCCAGGTGGCGATGCGCCAGGTGAGGTCGGGCACCGCGCGCTCGGCGTAGCAGGGCGGCGCGAAGGGGTGGGCGGCGCGCGGCCAGAAGGTGCCGACGTCCCACAGGATGCCGATGGTGCGCCGCGCGGAGGCGTCCTTGTAGGCGCGGCGGCCCCAGGTGACGAAGAGGACGAAGCCGAGCCCGATCAGCCAGGAGCCCAGTGCCTGCGCGGTCTCGGCGGCGCCGTGGACGACGGCGTAGGAGCCTCGCGCCGCCTCGCCGGGGGTCCTGTCGGTGGTCAGGGCGCCGACGAGGGCTCCGGCGCCCAGCAGCAGGGTCGCGGCGGAGGTGACGGCGAGGACGCGCGGTCCGCGGTCGGTGAGCGCGGCCATGGCGCGCGCGGAGGCGACGCGGCGGGTGCGGCCGGGGTCGCCCGCCTCGCCGGGGTACTCGCGTTCCACGGCGGCGCGCTCCGCCCGGGCGATGTGCCAGGCGCGCCGGGCGAGCCAGCAGCCCAGCACCAGCAGCAGCAGGAGCAGCGGCGGGATCACGGACGCCTGCCAGGTGAGCAGCACCGGCGGGCCGGGGATCGAGGTCCCGGTGCCGTCCAGCCAGTCGGAGACCCGCTGGGAGACACCGCCGGACATCACGCCGCCCAGCGCGCAGGCGAGCATGGCGACCGCCGGTCCGGCCAGGCCCCGCATCGCGGCGCGCCGGTCGGGGGCGGTGCGGTGCAGGACGTGCGCGACCCCGGCGAGGGCGATCACCAGCAGCCCCTGGGCGAGGGTCAGGGCCCCGAAGGTGGCGTCGCCCGGCAGCCGGCCGGCCGACCGCCAGCCGGGGCGCTCCCACCCGGCGTACACCACGGTGAGCGCGAGCAGGGCGAGGGCGGCGAGCGGCAGCCCCCGCACCAGGCGCCGGTCGAGCGCGCCGTCCAGTCGGCGTTCGGTGCGGCCCCGGCGGCACGTCACCCCCACCACGACGCACGCCCCGGCGATCAGTGCCGCCTCCAGCAGCACGCCGAGGACGTGCAGCGCGGCCGGACCGCCCGGCTCGCGGTCGTGGCGGGCGGCGGCGGAGCCGATCGCGGCGGCGACCGTCAGCAGCCCGGCGGCGGTGTGCGCGGCGCGCAGCCGGGCGACCAGGCGCCGGCCGTACCAGAAGCCGGGCCGGCCCAGGGCGGTGCGCCCGCCGTCCTCCTCGGGCTCGGGGTCGTGGGTCATCGGCTGCTGGGACTCGTACGCGCTCCAGGTGCGCAGGGACAGGAACCACAGCAGGCCGGTGAGGGCGGCGGGCACCAGGGCGGCGAGCGCGAGCCTGCGGCCCGGCGCGCTCCACCAGCCTCCGTCGGACGCCCCGGGCGAGAGGAAGCCGAGCCAGGAGTGCCGTGCGGCGCACGCGCGCGTGCCCGCGCACTGCCATGCGGTCAGGTCGAGGGCCACCTCGCAGGCGGCCGCGACGAACAGCACCGTCAGGCTCAGCCCGGCCAGGCGCACCAGCAGCCCGTACAGCCGGACCGTGCGCCGGCGGCCGCGGGTGGTGGGGCGCATCCAGTGGGCGAGGTTGACGACCATGAAGGGGAGCAGCAGCAGCCACAGGGCGCGGGTGCCGTTCCCGGAGGTGAGGTTGCACCAGACGTAGGCCTCGGGGACGGGTCCCTCGCGCCGTCCGGCGGGCCGCCGTTCCGCGTCGACGTCGTCGGCGCGGCGGAACACGGCGGCGACGTGGTCGCCGGTGATCCGGACCGTGCGCGGGTCGTCGAGCATCTCCTGGGGCGTGGTGCCGCCCACTCCGTGGACCAGGAGTTCCAGTGCGGTCCCGGACTCCCCGGCCGGAACGGCGGGACCGTCGGTTCCCTCGGCCGGTCCGTGCTGCTGCTGCGTGTTCTCCACTGATGCGCACTTCCCCCGTGACGCCTCGTCGGCTCCGTCCGTGCGGGCAACAGGATCCACCGTGCCGGGACGGCGCACACCTCTCGTCGGGTAATCTCCCCGATCCGTGTGACGGGCAAGCGGCGTCCGGCACATTTATGACATGCGCGCGACGATTCACCGGTGGCGCCGCCCGGGACCCGGCGTGCGAGGATGGGACGCCGCGCACCGGTGACGGGCGGGAACCCGCCCGTCGCGGAGGGTGCGGGCGTGACGGGCGGTTTGCGGCGAAAGGACCGGAGCGTACGTGAGCGAGAATCAGAACCTGCTCGCGGAGCAGCGGCGCACCCTGATCCTCGACGAGGTCCGGCGCCGGGGCGGGGTCCGGGTCAACGAACTGACCCGCAAGCTCGGCGTGTCGGACATGACGGTCCGCCGCGACCTCGACGCGCTGGCCCGGCAGGGCGTGCTGGAGAAGGTGCACGGGGGCGCGGTCCCGGTGGTGGAGGCGAGCACGCACGAGCCCGGGTTCGAGGCCAAGTCGGGCCTGGAGCCGACCGCCAAGGAGGACATCGCGCGGGCGGCGGCCGAACTGGTCTCCCCCGGCGCGGCGATCGCGCTCTCGGGCGGTACGACGACCTTCGTACTGGCGCACCGGCTGCTCGACGTCCCCGACCTCACGGTGGTCACCAACTCGGTGCGGGTGGCCGACGTGTTCCACGCGGCGCAGCGCACCTCGCCGGCCCGGCAGGGCGCGGCCACGGTCGTCCTGACCGGCGGGGTGCGCACGCCGTCCGACTCGCTGGTGGGACCGGTCGCCGACCAGGCGATCGCGGCGCTCCACTTCGACCTGCTGTTCCTCGGGGTGCACGGCATATCGGTGGAGGCGGGGCTGTCGACGCCGAACCTCGCGGAGGCGGAGACCAACCGGCGTCTGGTGCAGTCGGCCCGGCGGGTGGTCGTGGTCGCCGACCACACCAAGTGGGGCACGGTGGGCCTGAGTTCGTTCGCTTCCCTGGAGCAGGTCGACACACTGGTGACGGACTCAGGACTGCCCCGGGAGGCACGTGCGGAGGTGTCCGAGCACCTGCGGCGGCTGGTGGTGGCGGGCGAACCCGGGGCGTCCTCGGAGGCCGCGGACGCCTGACGGGCCTTCGGCCCACCCGTTCGACGCCGGCGCGGGGCGTGGGATCCGGCTCCGGGGCGGCGCCCGCCTCGGCGAGACGGTCCTCCCTCGTGGGCGAGGGGGCCCGGGGCGCACGCGTACCGCGTCGGCGTGACGGACGCGCCGGGCGTCCGTGCCCCGGCCGAGGAGCGGCGGCTCGACCCGGCCGGGGCGGGCCCGCGGGCGCGGTGGACGTTCGCAGCCGACGGCACGGCGCCCTTCCGTCTCCCGCCGGGGCCGTCCGGCCGGGGCCGGGGCGGACGTCACGCTCCGCGGCGGCCCGACTGCACCGCCGGCTCGCGGGGCAGCTCCCGCTCGGGCCAGACACCGGTCCGCAGCAGCGACTCGATCGCCTCCGTGTACGGCGCGACGTCCAGGCCCTGGCCGGCCAGCCAGGCGTCCGAGTAGTACTTGTCCGGGTACCGGTCGCCCGGGTCGCACAGCAGCGTCACCAGGCTTCCCCGCCGGCCCTCCGCGACCATCTCCGCGACGAGTTTCAGCGCGCTCCACAGCCCGGTGCCGGTGGAGCCGCCCGCCTTGCGGCCGATGACCCGCTCCAGGGCCCGTACCGCGGCGACACTGGCCGCGTCGGGCACCTTCATCATCCGGTCGATCGCGCCGGGCACGAAGCTCGGCTCCATGCGGGGCCGGCCGATGCCCTCGATGCGGGAGCCCCGGTCGCAGGTGACGTCCGGATCGCCGCTGGTCCAGCCCTCGAAGAAGCACGAGTTCTCCGGATCGGCGACGCAGATGCGGGTGTCGTACTGCATGTAGTGGACGTAGCGCGCGAGGGTCGCCGAGGTGCCTCCGGTGCCGGCCGTGGCGACGATCCAGGCGGGTTCCGGGAACCGCTCCAACTCCAGCTGGCGGAAGATCGATTCGGCGATGTTGTTGTTGCCCCGCCAGTCCGTGGCCCGCTCGGCGTAGGTGAACTGGTCCATGTAGTGGCCTCCGGTCTCCACCGCGAGGGCGGCGGACGCCTCGTACATCGTGCGGGGGTCGTCCACGAAGTGGCACCGTCCGCCGTGGAACTCGATCAGTCGGCACTTCTCGGCGCTCGTCGTGCGCGGCATGACGGCGATGAAGGGCACGCCGATCAGCTTCGCGAAGTACGCCTCCGACACGGCCGTGGAACCGCTGGACGCCTCGATCACCGGGCGGCCCGGACGGATCCAGCCATTGCACAGTCCGTAGAGGAAGAGCGAACGCGCCAGCCGGTGCTTGAGGCTGCCGGTCGGATGGGTCGACTCGTCCTTCAGGTACAGGTCGATGCCCCACCGCTCGGGCAGCGGAAAGCGCAGCAGATGGGTGTCGGCCGAGCGGTTGGCGTCGGCCTGCACCCTGCGCACGGCCTCTTTCAGCCAGGCGCGGTAGGCGGCGTCACTGTGGTCGACGTCGAGGGTGGCACCGGTCGGGGTCTGTCGGGGAGTGCTCACGGCGGGGCTCCTTACGCTGAGCGCCGACGGCGTCTCACGCGGCCGGTACTCCGATCATAAGCATCATGCGCACCACCTCTCACCTGCATAAACACTCCTTTGAGCCACTCAAAGGCGCCCCTGGGGCGCGCGGTGTCGCGACAGGGGGGCGCACGGGCGCGCGTGCACCTCACACCCCGGGCGACGGCGGTGTGCGCACTGGTGCTCGGCGGCGGGTACGGGCAGACTGCACCGGCGTGAGCGGGGCCTCGTACCCGGGCACACTGGAGCTGGGCAGGAGCCGG
Organism: Streptomyces sp. NPDC126497; assembly: GCF_040302425.1. Classification (NCBI taxonomy): domain Bacteria; kingdom Bacillati; phylum Actinomycetota; class Actinomycetes; order Kitasatosporales; family Streptomycetaceae; genus Streptomyces; species Streptomyces sp. NPDC126497. The sequence continues at coordinate 86,557 of NZ_JBEORT010000015.1, read as the reverse complement.
CCCGTGGACGCGGTCCGGCACACCGACGCGCACGAGGGGGCGGGCGGAATGGCGGAGCCGGAGTTCACGGCCAGGGGCGTGCGGATCGGCAAGCGGCTGCGTTCGCTCACCCGGGCCGGGCAGGTCCGGATCAGCGACGGCCGGCTGGAGCTGCTCACCAGCTACGGCAGCGAGATCGACAGCGCGCCGGTGCAGGCGGTGCGGGCGTCCAGGCCCTGGTTCGCGCCCGAGGACCGGGCGCTCGCGGACCTCAACGGCAAGCGGTACCTGCTGACGCTGGGCGATCACGACCCCGCGCCGGGGGAACCGGGTCCGCCCGCCGCCCGCCGCTTCATCGAGGCCGTGCGCCGGGCGTCGGAACGCGGAACCTGAGATGTCCGTGACTTGCGTCACTTCACCTCGTACGCCACGCTGGTCTCACGTCACTCTGGGTTTACCGGCGATAACGCTGCGAACCAGCCCGCCGGCCACGACAGCAGGCGGCAGCGTCACGCAGACGCCCTGCTGGATCCGTCCTCCGTGTTCTTCCGGACCTCACGTCGGGGAGTCGCAGCCGTGATCACTCACCCAAGCAGGCACTGCGCGGTGGAGCTCCAAGCCCTGCCGTCGCGGATCGGCCAGGTCCGCAGAATCGTATCTGCGCAGTTGCGCTACTGGCACATGGACCCGTTGATAGACCGGGCCTCGCTCGGCGTCACGGAACTGCTGTCCAACGTCCACCGGCACGCCCGGCCCGACAAGACGTGCACCGTCGAGATCGAGCTGCTGCTCGACCGGCTCAAGGTGTCGGTGCGCGACCACGACCCGCGCCTGCCGGTCGTGGCGGACGCGGGCCCGCTCGCCACGTGCGGGCGCGGGCTGGCGATGGTCGCCGCGATGAGCGAGAGCTGGGGCGCGGTGCCGGACGGCGAGTCCGGCAAGGTCGTGTGGTTCACCCTGCCGACGCCGTCCGCGACCCCCGCGCCCGTCTGGGACCGGCAACCGCGGATCACCGCCGGCGAGTCCGCCGACCGGCGCTTCGCGGAGGTCGCCCTCGTGGAACGCACCGCCGGGGACCACCGCTCCGAACGGGCCCCGGCCCGCTCCACCGTCCCCGGCTGACCCGGGCGGCCGAGGGGGGACCGGACCCTGCCCGACGGGCCGGGCGCGGCCGGGGCGTGAGCCGGGGGCGGGGCGCCCCGGAACGTCGTCGCACGACTCCCCCGCCGGGCCGGCCGAACCACTCGTCCAGGACGGACGGCCGCCGGTACTCGTCCTCGTCGATCCGGCCGGAGGCGAAGCGGTGGCCGGGCACCGCGAGGGGCGAGGTGTCCTCCACCGTGGACCGCCCGGGTCCGGGCCCGCGGCGTCCGCGCCCCGCCGTGCGGCGCAGCAGGGCGCGGCCGCCACCGACGGCCAGGCCCCGGATCACGGGGGGAACGGGATCCACGGGCCGGGCCCGCCGTCGCCGGAGGCGCCGGGGTCCGCGTGATCGCCCCTCTCCTCGAACGCGTCGTCCCGCGAGGGGGCCGGGGCGTGGTACGGCCGGCGGCACCGTGCGCAGCCCGCGGGGAGTACGCGGACGGCCGCACCCCGCCGAGGAGCACTCGATTTCTGTACCTACTGGTATGTACAGTATGGCCATGAGCACCTCGGAGCGGTTGATCGAGTCCACCCGCGAGCTGCTGTGGGAGCGCGGCTACGTGGGCACCAGCCCGAAGGCGATCCTGGAGCGGTCGGGCGCGGGCCAGGGCAGCATGTACCACCACTTCACGGGCAAGCCCGACCTCGCGCTGGCCGCGATCCGGCGGACCGCCGAGGAGACGCGGGCCGGCGCCGAAGCGGTCCTCGCCGGGCCGGGGACACCGTACGAGCGCATCGAGGCGTATCTGCTGCGCGAGCGCGACGTCCTGCGCGGCTGTCCGGTCGGGCGGCTCACCATGGACCCGGACGTCATCGCCGACGACGCGCTGCGCGCCCCGGTGGACGAGACCCTGGACTGGCTGCGCACCCGGCTCGCCGGGATCGTCGACGAGGGCAGGGAGCGGGGCGAGTTCGCGCCCGCGCTCGACAGCGCGGAGATCGCCGCGGCCGTCGTCGCGACCGTCCAGGGCGGCTATGTGCTGGCCCGCGCCTCCGGCTCCCCCGCCGCCTTCGACGCGGGGGTGCGCGGTCTGCTCGCACTGCTCGCGCCGCGGGAGCGGTGACCCCGTCGACTTCCCCCGAGGAGACCTCCGTTGCACGCCCTGCAGTACGAACTCACCCTGCCCGCCGACTACGACATGGGGATCGTCCGGGACCGGGTGGCCCGGCGCGGGCACCTGCTCGACGCGTGGCCGGGCCTCGGCGTCAAGGCGTACCTGGTGCGCGAACGCGGGGTGCACGGCTCGCCGGTCAACCAGTACGCGCCGTTCTACCTGTGGAACACCGTGGAGGGCATGAACGCCTTCCTCTGGGGCGGCGGCTTCCAGGGCATCGCCGACGACTTCGGTCGTCCCCCGGTACGGCAGTGGACCGGCCTGGCGTACGAGGAGGGGGCGGCCGCGGACGCTCCTGCCGCCGTCGCCGTACGGCACCGGCGTCCCGTGCCGGACGGGGTACGGGTGGGCGGGACGGCCGAGGAGGCGGTGGAGGAGTGCGGGCGGCTGGCCGGCCGGGACGGCGCTGTCCTCGCGGCGGTCGCCGTGGACACCGCCCGCTGGGAACTGGTGCACTTCTCGCTCTGGGCGCGGGAGGCGCCCGGGGCGGACGGCGAGGTCTTCCAGGTGCTGCACCTGTCGACGCCGGGACGGGACGCGCTGCCCCGGGGACGACGGTGGTGAACGCGGTCTGCACCGCCCTCACCGGTCGTCCGGGCCGGTCCTGCGCCGTCGGCCGGCGCCGGTGTCCGGCCGGGCACCGGTGGGTCAGCCGCCCGCCTGGTCGCTGTCCTTCATCGCGCCCCAGCCGTGCCAGCGCTCGACCTCGATCCGGCCGCTGACCCTCGCCCGCTCCCGGTCCGGGTAGGGGTTGCCGGTGTAGTGCCGGGAGAGGCGGTCGATGTCGGCCAGGTCCTCGTCGTCGTGGATCTCGGCCACCCGGCCGATCAGGGTGACGTGGGTGTACCAGTCGTCGCCGGCCAGGACGGTGAGAGTGACGCGGGGGTCGCGGCGGACGTGCTTCAGGCGCACCCGGCCCTCGTCGAAGTTGACCAGCGCGTGACCGTCCTCCCACAGGTACCAGGTGGGGGTGGACACGGGCGCGCCGTCGGAGCGCAGCGTGGCCATGACGCAGGGGTTGGGCCTGCGCAGCAGTTCCTGTGCCTCGGGGGGAAGCGGGGGCTTGGACACTACGGGCTCCTTCGTGCTCGCGGCTGGGCCGGTCAGGTGGTGGGATCGTCGTCGAAACTGGCGTAGTAGGCGGCGGCCATGTCCTCGTCGCCATGGCCCCGGGCGTCGGCCCGCTCGAACCGTTCGGCGCTCGCGGCGGCCACGTCCAGGCGGACCCCGTGCTGTTCACCGGCCCGCACGATCAGTCTGGCGTCCTTCGCCGCGGTCGTCACGGCGAACTGGGCCGGGGACAGCCGCCCGTCGAGGATCATCCCGGCCTTGGCGCGCAGATAGCCCATGTCGAGGGGGCCGCCGGCGATGAGGTCGAAGAAGCCGTCCGGCGCCACGTCGAGGGCCTCGGCCAGGGCCAGGGCCTCACCGGCGGCGGTGGTCGCGGCGAGCACCCAGCTGTTGGCGACCAGCTTCAGGCGGGTCGCCCCGGCCGCGGCGCCGTCCTCCCCGGCCCACACGGTGCGGGCGCCCACCGCGTCGAACACCGGGGTCACCCTGTCCCGGCCCTCGGCGGGTCCGGCCGCGAGCACGGTCAGCTCTCCGGCCTCGGCGGGCCCGCGGGTGCCCAGGACCGGGGCGTCGTAGAAGAGCAGGCCGTGCTCGCGGGCGAAACCGGCCAGTTCGGCGACGCCCTCGAGGCCCGCGGTGGTGGACTGCGCCCACACGGTCCCGCCGCGCAGGGCGGGGGCGGCCTGCCGCATCGTCTCCAGGGTGGCCGGGCCGTCGTACAGCATGGTCAGCACGGCGTCGGCGGACTCGACCGCCTCGGCGGGGGTGCCGGCGATGTGCGCGCCGTCGGCGGCGAGCGGTTCGGCCTTGGCGCGGGTGCGGTTCCAGGCCCGTACGGTGTGCCCCGCGCGCAGGAGGTTGCGGGCCATCGCCGCGCCCATGATGCCGGTGCCCAGGACGCTGACGGTGAGCTTGTCGGTCATGAAGTCGGCTTTCTGTGCGTCTGCCGGTCGGAATGTCTCGTGCTCTACACCAGTGCCCCGAGAGGATCGTCCAGTACCGGCTGCCACGCCAGTTCCGCCGCGCCGACCAGGCTGTTGTGGTCCAGGGTGCAGGGGAGGATGGGGACGCCGCCGCTGCGGCCCCACAGGCTGCGGTCGGCGACGACGGCGCGGAGCCGGTCCGGGTCGGCCTCCAGCAGGGTGCGGTGCAGTCCGCCGAGGATGATCCGGTCCGGGTTGAGGATGTTCACCAGTCCGGCCAGGCCCAGTCCGAGGCGGTCGATGAGGGACTCGGCGGCGGTGCGCACGTCCGGGTCGTCGTACTGGCCGCGGACCAGGTCGTCGGCCTGCTTCAGCAGGGACATCTCGGGGCCCGGCGCGCGGCCCGCCGCGGTGAGCAGGGCCAGCGGGTCCGCCTCGACGTCGAGACAGCCGCGACCGCCGCAGTGACAGGGACGGCCCCCGGGGTTGACGGCGAGGTGGCCGACCTCCAGGGCGAGACCCGAACTGCCCGAGTGCAGGCGGCCGTCGAGCACCAGCGCGCCGCCCACACCGCGGTGGCCGGTGGCCACGCACAACAGGTCGCGGGAGCCGCGCCCGGCGCCGTGCCGGTGTTCGGCGAGGGCCGCGAGGTTGACGTCGTTGGCCGCGAAGGCGGGCCCGTCCAGGCCGGCCGCGCGCACCTGCTCGGCGAAGATCTCCCGCACCGGCGCTCCCGCGGGCCAGGCCAGGTGCAGGGGGTTGAGGGCCAGGCCTTCCGGCTCGGCCACCGCGGACGGCACGGCGAGCCCGGCGCCCACGCACCGGCGTCCGGTCTCCCGCAGCAGCTCGGCGCCGGCCGCGACGACGGAGCCGAGCACCTTCGCCGGGTCGGCGTCGACGACCTCGCAGCCGGGCGCCGTGGCGACGATGCGGCCGCCGAGTCCCACCAGGGCGGCCCGGAAACCGTCGGAGTGCACCTGCGCGGCGAGCGCCACGGGCCCGTCCTCGGCGACCGAGAGCCGGTGCGAGGGGCGGCCCTGGGAACCGGCCGCCGCGCCGGGCCGGGCGTCCACCCGGATCAGCCCGAGGGCCTCCAGTTCGGCGGCGACCGCACCGGCCGTCGCGCGGGTCACGCCCAGCTCGGCGGTGAGCACCGCGCGGGTCGGCGCGCGCCCGGTGTGCACCAGCTCCAGCGCGGGTCCGAGCGCGCCGCGCCCCCGGTCCAGCCGCGTCCTCGAGGTGGTCCCTTCCCCCGCCGGCCGGGGGTCCGCCTTCCCGCTCATGCACGCGAGTCTGTCATGATCCGCAATCGGGGACGGGCCGCAGGCCGCCGACCCGCAGCGTGATGTTCAGCCGGCCGGTCAGCCCCAGCTCGGGCGGCGCCGTGCCCGCGCGCACCCGGGGAACGCCGTGGTACGCGAGCCGGGAGGGCCCGCCGAAGACGAACAGGTCGCCGCTGCGCAGCTCCACGTCCCTCCACGGACGGGTCCGCGTCGCGGTGTTGCCGAAGCGGAAGACGCAGGTGTCGCCGATGCTCAGCGACACCACGGGCGCGTCCGCCTCCTCGTCGCCGTCACGGTGCATGCCCATGCGGGCGTCGGCGTCGTAGAAGTTGACGAGCGCGATGTCGTACGCGGCACCGCGCGCGGCCTGCGCGCCCAGCGCGTCGGTCACCGCTCGGCGGCCCAGCTCGCCGAGCCAGGAGGGGAACGGCTTCACCGGCGCGCCGTCACCGTCGACCACGGTGCGGGCGTAGCCGTACGGATACCAGTGCCAGCCGAGGCACACCTGCCGGGCGGTCATGGTGCCGCCGCCGGGCGTGCGGACGGTGCGCAGTCCGGCGGGGGGCCTGGCCCACTGCCTGCAGGCGTCGAGCAGCTCGCGCTGTGCCCGCGCGTCCAGCCAGTCCGGCACGTGCACCGCGCCGGGCGCGATCTCGCCGCGGGTCCTGGGAAACAGCCCGGATTCCATGCCTCCCATCCTGCCGGACGCGCCCTGAGCTGCGGCTGGGCTAGCCTGGTCGGACGATGAACGACCGTATGACGACTGCGTGGGGCGAGCCGGCGCTGGCCCGCTTCCCCGAGGACCCGCGGGACAGGCTGCGCGCCTGGGACGCGTCCGACGAGTACCTCCTGCGGCATCTCGCCGAACGGCGGGTCCCGCTGACCGGCGCGGTCGTGGTCGTCGGCGACCGCTGGGGCGCGCTGGTCACGGCGCTCGCCGCGCACCGGCCGACGCAGATCACCGACTCCTGGCTCGGGCAGGAGGCGACCCGCGCGAACCTGGCCCGCAACGGCGTCGAGCCGGGTACGGTCCGGCTGCTCACCACGCAGGACCCTCCGCCGGGCCGGATCGATGTCCTGCTCGTCCGGGTGCCGAAGAGCCTGGCGCTGCTGGAGGACCAGTTGCTGCGGCTGGCTCCGGCGGTGCACGAGGGCACGGTCGTCGTCGGCGCCGGCATGGTGAAGGAGATCCACACCTCGACGCTGGACCTCTTCGAGCGGATCCTCGGCCCGACCAGGACCTCGCTCGCCGAGAGGAAGGCGCGGCTGGTCCTCTGTACGCCCGACCCCGCGCGGGAGCGTCCCGCGAACCCCTGGCCGTACCGCTACACGCTGCCCGACGACGTCGGCCCGGCGTCGGGCGCGACGGTCGTCAACCACGCCGGCGTCTTCTGCGCCGACCGCCTCGACATCGGCACCCGGTTCTTCCTGAAGCACCTGCCCGCCGGCAGGGACGGCGGACGGGTGGTGGACCTGGGCTGCGGCAACGGCGTCGTCGGCACGGCGGTGGCGCTGGCGGATCCGCGCGCCGAGGTGCTGTTCGTGGACGAGTCGTTCCAGGCGGTGGCGTCCGCGCAGGCCACGTACCGGGAGAACGAGGTGTCCGGGCAGGCCGAGTTCCGGGTCGGCGACGGACTGTCGGGCGTACCGGCCGGCAGCGTCGACCTGGTGCTGAACAACCCGCCCTTCCACTCCCACCAGGCGACCACCGACGCCACGGCCTGGCGCATGTTCACCGGCGCCCGGCGCACCCTGCGCCGGGGCGGCGAGCTGTGGGTGGTCGGCAACCGTCACCTGGGGTACCACGTGAAGCTGCGACGGCTGTTCGGCAACAGCGAGGTGGTGGCGTCGGACCCGAAGTTCGTGGTTCTCAGGGCCGTGAAGCGGTGACCCGGGACGGCGCCGGGGCCGGGGCCAGCGCCCGGATGGTCCCCGCGACGGTTCGCGCCATCGCCTCCCGGCCCACCGTGAGGTAGCCGCGGGAGTCGACCGCCTCGGGGTGGGCGGTGAGGAACTCCCTGATCGCGCCGGTCATGGCGATGTTCAGCGCCGTTCCCACGTTGACCTTGGCGATGCCGCCCGCGACCGCCGCGGCGAGTTCGTGGTCGGGGAGGCCGGAGGAACCGTGCAGGACGAGGGGGACGTCCAGGACGGCGGCCAGCCGTCCGAGGAGGGCGTGGTCGAGGGCGGCGGTGCGGGTGGTCATGGCGTGGGTGGTGCCGACGGCGACGGCCAGCGCGTCCGCTCCGGAGCCGGCGACGAAGGCGCGGGCCCGGCCGGGGTCGGTGCGGGCGCCGGGCGCGTGGGCGTCCGGCGCGGGCCGGCCGGCCTTGCCCCCGATCTCCCCCAGCTCCGCTTCGATCCAGAGCCCTCGGTCGTGCGCCCAGTCGACGGCGGCCCGGGTCGCGGCGAGGTTGTCGGCGTAGGACAGCCGGGCCGCGTCGTACATCACGGAGCTGAATCCGGCGTCCGGGGCCTGGCGCAGCAGGGCGTCGCTGCGGACGTGGTCGAGGTGCAGGGCGACGGGGACGGCGGCGCGTTCGGCGGCGGCGACGGCGGCGCGGGCGAGCGGGAGCAGCCGGCCGTGGCGGAACTTCACGGCGTTCTCGCTGACCTGGAGGACGACGGGGGCGTTCACCGACTCGGCGCCGGTGACGACGGCCTCGACGTGTTCGAGGGTGATGACGTTGAAGGAGGCGACCGCCGAGTGGTTCGCGGCGGCGCGGGTGACGAGTTCGCCGGTGGTGGTGAGGGGCACGGTCCGTCCTTTCCGACGGGGTCAGGGCGTGAGCACGACCGAGCGGGTGAGGTGGCGGGGCCGGTCGGGGTCCAGGCCGCGGGCCGCGGCGACGGCGACCGCGAGCCGCTGGACGCGGACGAGTTCGGCGAGCGGGTCGAGGACGCCCTCGATCCACCGGCCGCCGGTGTCCCGCACCTGCCGGGCCAGCCCTTCCGGGGCGTCGCCGAGCATCCAGCTGGCGGTGCCGGAGGTGGTGACGCTGATGGGTCCGTGCCGGTACTCCGTCGCCGGGTAGGACTCCGTCCAGGCGAGGGCCGCCTCGCGCATCTTCAGCGCGGCCTCGTTGGCCAGGCCGACGGTCCAGCCGCGGCCGAGGAAGGTGAACTGGGCGCTGTCCGCCAGTCCCTCGGGCAGCGGACCGCGCAGGGCCGTGCGCCCGTCCTCGACGACCGTTCCGGTGTGCAGGCCCAGGTGGGCACGGAGCAGGGTGAGGGCCGTGGTGGCGAACCGGGTCTGGACGACGGAGCGTTCGTCCGCGTAGTCGAGGACGACCGTCTCGTCGGCGAGTGACGTCACCGGGGTGGCCGGGTCGGCGGTGACCGCGGTGGTGCGCGGGCCGCCCTTCAGCCGGCCGAGCAGGTCGAGGACCTCGGTGGTGGTGCCGGAGCGGGTGAGGGCGACGACGTGGTCGTAGCGGCGGTGCCGCGGGAACTCCGAGGCGGCGAAGGCGTCGGTCTCGCCCTGTCCCGCGCCCTCGCGCAGGGCCGCGGCCGCCTGCGCCATGAAGTACGACGTCCCGCAGCCGACCAGCGCGACCCGCTCCCCCGGTGCCGGGAGGGCGGGGGCGTGGGACGGGGCCTGCGCGGCGGCGCGGCTCCAGCACCCGGGTTGGCTGTCCAGTTCGCGCCCGACATGGGTCATGCCGCACCCCCGAGGACTCGGTGATTGTTCTTGCAAGATTGAGCGCCCTTTCGAGCAAAATCAAGCATTCGACCGAAGGCGGGGTGGGTTAGGGTCGCCGCAGACCGAGGGAAACGGGAGGGCGGATGTCGCGGGACGCCCGCTGGAAGACGCTGCTGGAGCTGCTCGTCGAGCGCGGCCGGCTGGACGTCGAGGAGGCGGCCGGTGAGCTGGGGGTGTCGGCCGCGACGATCCGGCGCGACTTCGACCGGCTCGCCGACCAGCAGATGCTGGTGCGCACCCGGGGCGGCGCGGTGGTGCACGGGGTGTCGTACGAGCTGCCGCTGCGCTACAAGACCGCGCGGCGCGCCTCCGAGAAGCAGCGCGTCGCGAAGGCGGTGGCGGACCTCGTCGCGCCGGGCGAGGCGGTCGGGCTGACCGGCGGCACGACCACCACGGAGGTGGCGCGGGCGCTGGCCGCACGCGGGGACCTCGCCCCGGGGTCGCCCGCGCTGACCGTGGTGACGAACGCGCTCAACATCGCCAACGAGCTGGCCGTGCGCCCCCAGTTCAAGATCGTGCTGACCGGCGGGGTGGCCCGGGCCCAGTCGTACGAGCTGGTCGGTCCGCTCGTGGACGGGGTTCTGGGGCAGATCACCCTCGATGTGGCGGTGCTCGGTGTGGTCGCCTTCGACGCCGTGCACGGGGCGGCGGCCCACGACGAGGCGGAGGCGGCGGTCAACCGGCTGCTGTGCGAGCGGGCCGAGCGGGTGGTCGTGGCCGCCGACTCCGGCAAACTGGGCCGGCGGGCGTTCGCCCGGATCTGCGCGGCCGAGCAGGTGGACGTCCTGGTCACGGACACGGGCGCGGCCCCGGAGACGGTGCGCCGCTTCGAGGAGGCGGGGCTGCGGGTCGTGGTGGCCTGAGCCGGTCCGGCCGGAGCTGCCTAAGCTGGCAGAGGAGCATGGCGTGCCGGCCCGGGGAGGCTGCGATGGACGCGACGACCGAGGAACGGGGCGGTTCCGGGGCGCGCCGGTACGTACCGATCGCCGACCACGGGCTGATCGGCGACCTGCGCAGCGTGGCGCTGGTGGGCACCGACGGCACCATCGACTGGTACTGCTGCCCGTCCTTCGACGCGCCGAGCGTGTTCGGCGCGATCCTGGACGCCGAGCGGGGCGGGTGCTTCGAGCTGGCGGCGGCCGTGCCGGCCCGCACCAAGCAGTTCTACTTCCCCGACACCAACGTCCTGATCACCCGGTTCTTCACCGAGGACGGGGTCGGTGAGGTGCAGGACTTCATGCCGGTCGGCGGTACGCCGGCCGAGGAGGCCCGGCACCGGCTGATCCGGCGGGTGCTGTGCGTACGCGGCTCCGTGCCGTTCCGGACGCTGGTGGCGCCGCGGTTCGCGTACGGTTCCCGCCCGCACACCGTACGGCTGACCGGCGGCATCGCGGTCTTCGACTCGCAGGAGCTGTCCCTGGCGCTCACCGCGACCGTCCCGGTGGAGGCCGAAGGGGGCGACGTACGGGCCGACTTCAAGCTGGCCGAGGGCGGGACGGCGGTCTTCGCCCTGGACCGGGTCGGCCCTGAGGCGACGCCGAGCCGCTGCGAGTGCGGGGAGGCGGAGCGGCAGTTCGCTGCGACGGTGGCGTACTGGAGGCGGTGGCTGTCCTCCTCGCGGTACCGGGGCCGCTGGCGGGAGATGGTGCACCGCAGCGCCCTCACCCTGAAGCTGCTCACCTACGCGCCGACCGGGGCGATCGTGGCGGCGCCGACGACCAGCCTGCCCGAGGAGATCGGCGGGGAACGCAACTGGGACTACCGGTACGTGTGGGTGCGCGACGCGGCGTTCTGCGTGTACGCGCTGCTGCGCCTGGGCTTCACCGAGGAGGCCGAGGCGTTCATGGGGTTCGTCTCCCGGCACATCAGCCCCGGCGACCGCAAGGCCTCCGGCCCGCTGCAGATCATGTACGGCATCGACGGCCGCACCGACCTCCCCGAGCGTGAGCTGACCCATCTGGAGGGCCACCGCGGCTCCGCCCCGGTCCGGGTCGGCAACGCGGCGGCCGACCAGCTGCAACTGGACGTCTACGGGGCGCTGATCGACTCCATCTACCTCTACGACAAGTGGGCCGAGCCCGTCTCCAGCGAGCAGTGGGACCATGTGACGGCGCTGGTGGACTGGGTGTGCGCGCACTGGGACCAGCCCGACGAGGGGATCTGGGAGACCCGTGGCGGGCGGAAGGACTTCCTGTACTCGCGCCTGATGTGCTGGGTGGCGATCGAGCGGGCCATCCGGATGGCCAACCGGCGCGGCCTGCCCGCCGACCTCCCCCACTGGCGGTCGAGCCGCGACACCATCTACCGACGGATCATGGACCGCGGCTGGTGCGCGGCGCGCCGGGCCTTCGTGCAGCACGAGGGCGGGGAGGTGCTGGACGCGGCGCTCCTGATGATGCCGCTGTCGAAGTTCATCGCGCCGACCGACCCGAAGTGGCTGTCGACGCTCGACTCCCTCACCGAGGACCTGGTCTCCGACTCGCTGGTCTACCGCTACGACCCGCTGACGAGCCCCGACGGACTGCACGGCGCCGAGGGCACGTTCTCCATCTGCTCGTTCTGGTACGTCGAGGCGCTGACCCGCGCCGGTCGGCTCGACGAGGCGGCCCTCGCCTTCGAGAAGATGCTGACCTACGGCAACCACCTCGGCCTGTACGCCGAGGAGATCGGCCACACCGGTGAGCAACAGGGCAACTTCCCGCAGGCGTTCACCCACTTCGCCCTGATCAGCGCCGCGTTCAACCTGGACCGCGCCCTGGGCTGAGTGCGTTCAGTGCCCGTGGCCCTCGGAGTGCTCCGGCGCCGGCGGGTCCGTCTCCTCCGCCACCCCGGCGTGGACGGTGAACGCGGCGGTGCGCACGACGCCGTCGTGCTTGAAGTCCAGGAACAGCCGGTAGCCGCCGCTGCTGGGTGCCGTGGCCGTGAAGGAGACCGCCGGGCCCGACGCGGTCTTCCCGTCGCCGGGCCCGCCGTGGGGGTGCACGTGCAGGTGGGCGAGGTCCCCCGCGCGCAGGGCGACCAGGTGGCCGTAGGCGCCGAGATGGGGCTGGAGGTCGGTGACCGGCTTTCCGTCGCGTGAGACGGACAGGCGCAGTTCGCTCGCCCTGCCCGGGCGCAGGGTCCCGGTCAGCTCGACCTCGTAGCCGTCGACACGGACCACGCCGCCGGTGCGCGGCAGCTCCTGCGGCCGGTAGGAGCCGGAAGCGGCGAGGTCCGCTCCGAGCGTCAGGTTCCCCGCGCCCCTGCGCGCCGGGGTGAAGTCGGCGAAGACCCGGTAGCCGCCGGCGCGGGGCAGGTCGACGGGGGTGGCCCAGGTGCCGTCGGCGGTGCGGGTGGGATGCAGGTGCCGGTAGGTGAGCAGGTCACGCGAGGCGACGACGAGGTGGAGTTCCTTGCCGTGCTCGCGGCGGTACTCGGTGACCGCCCTGCCGTGGTCGTCCAGGACGGCGAAGCGCAGCTCGGCGCGGTGCCCTGCGGTGACCCGCGGGGTCCGCAGATCGAGCCGGTAGCCGTTCTCGGAGATCTGGAGCCCGCCGGCCGGAGGCGTGTCGTGCGCCGTGCGGCCGTCCGCCTCCGTCGGGGGCGGGGCGTGCCGCTCGCCGTGCGCCGGCGCCCGGTCCGCGACGACCGGATCGAGGCTCTCCCCGACGCCGTAGGCCGTGCCGAAGGTGGCGGCCAGGGCGGCGGCGAACGCGGTGATCCTCAGTCCGGTGTTCATGACCGTCTCTCCTCGGAAAAAGGGGGCCGACGGCTCGCCGTGAGCCGTTCGATGCAGCTCACAATACCCCCATGGGGTATGAAGTCAACTCATGACGTCCTTGCCATGCATACCCACCCGGGGTATACATGGATCACTCGTCCGGATACCCCTGCCCCGTATCCGTCACTCATCTGTCCCAGGAGTACCCATGACCGTCCGTACAGCGGGTGCCGACGCCGCCGAGGTGGAGCTCGTCATCGGCGGGATGACCTGCGCCTCGTGCGCCGCGCGGATCGAGAAGAAGCTCAACCGGATGGAGGGGGTCACCGCCACCGTCAACTACGCCACCGAGAAGGCCAGGGTCGGCTACGGCGGCGGGACCACCGTCGACGACCTGATCGCCACCGTCGAGGCCACCGGATACACGGCCCGGCGGCCCGCACCGCCCGACGAGCCGCCCCGGGAGGAGGACGGCCCCGACGAACTCCGGCCGCTCGGACAGCGGCTGGTCACGGCGACCGCACTGGCGGTGCCCGTCGTGGCGATGGCCATGGTCCCCGCCCTGCAGTTCACGCACTGGCAGTGGCTGTCGCTGACCCTGACCGCTCCGGTCGTGACGTACGCGGCGTGGCCCTTCCACAAGGCCGCCCTCACCAACGCCCGGCACGGTGCGGCCACCATGGACACCCTGGTCTCGGTCGGCACGTCGGCGGCGTTCCTGTGGTCGCTGTGGGCGCTGTTCCTCGGCACCGCGGGCACGCCGGGCATGACGCACCCGTTCGAGCTGACCATCGCCCGCGGCGACGGCGCCGGGAACGTCTACCTGGAGGCCGCCGCCGGCGTGACCGCCTTCATCCTGGCCGGACGGTACTTCGAGGCGCGCGCCAAGCGGAAGGCCGGCGCGGCGCTGCGGGCACTCCTCGAACTGGGCGCGAAGGACGTCACCGTACTGACCCCCGGCGGAGGGGAGAAGACGGTCCCCGTGGCCGAGCTGCGCACGGGCGACCGCTTCCTGGTGCGCCCGGGCGAGAAGATCGCGACCGACGGGACCGTCGTCGAGGGCTCCTCCGCGGTGGACGCGTCGATGCTCACCGGTGAGTCGGTGCCGGTGGAGGCGGCCGTCGGCGACCCGGTCACCGGAGCCACGGTCAACGTGGGCGGACGACTGGTGGTGGAGGCCACACGGGTCGGGGCCGACACCCAACTGGCCCGCATGGCACAGCTGGTGGAGGACGCGCAGAACGGCAAGGCCGCCGCGCAGCGGCTCGCCGACCGCGTCTCCGCCGTCTTCGTCCCCGTCGTCATCGCCCTCGCCCTGGGCACCCTGGGCTTCTGGCTCGGCAACGGCGCCGGACCGGCGGCCGCGTTCACCGCCGCCGTGGCGGTCCTGATCATCGCCTGCCCCTGCGCCCTCGGACTCGCCACCCCCACCGCCCTGATGGTCGGCACCGGACGCGGCGCCCAGCTCGGCATCCTCATCAGGGGACCGGAAGTCCTGGAGTCCACCCGCCGCGTCGACACGGTGGTCCTGGACAAGACCGGCACGGTGACCACGGGCCGGATGACCCTGCTGGCCGTGCACCCGGCCGACGGCGTCGACGAGGCCGAGGTGCTGCGCCTCGCGGGCGCGCTGGAGCACTCCTCGGAGCACCCGATCGCACGGGCCGTCGCCGACGCCGCACGGGAGAAGCTGGGTGAGCTGCCCGTGCCGGAGGACTTCGCGGGCGTCCCCGGCCTCGGCGTCCAGGGCGTCGTCGACGGACACGCGGTCCTCGTCGGCCGGGACCGGCTGCTGCGGGAGTGGTCCCTGGAACCGCCCGAGGAGCTGATCCGGGCCGGGGAGCGGGCGGAGGCGGCCGGACGCACCGCGGTCCTGGTCGCGTGGGACGGTGCGGCGCGCGCCGTGCTGGAGATCGCCGACGCGGTGAAGGAGACGAGCCCCGAGGCGATCCGCCGGCTCCGCGCGCTCGGTCTGCGCCCCATCCTCCTGACCGGGGACAACGAGGCGGTCGCCCGGACCGTCGCCCGCGAGGTCGGCATCGAGGACGTCATCGCCGGGGTGCTGCCGCAGGGCAAGGTGGAGGTCGTCAAGCGGCTCCAGGCGGAGGGCCGTTCGGTCGCCATGGTCGGCGACGGGGTCAACGACGCGGCGGCGCTCGCCCAGGCCGATCTGGGCCTGGCCCTGGGCACCGGCACGGACGCCGCGATCGAGGCCGGCGACCTCACCCTCGTCCGCGGGGACCTGCGCGCCGCGGCGGACGCCGTCCGGCTCGCCCGCCGCACCCTCGGCACCATCCGGTCCAACCTGTTCTGGGCCTTCGCCTACAACGTCGCCGCCCTGCCGCTCGCCGCGGCCGGACTGCTCAACCCGATGCTCGCCGGAGCGGCCATGGCCTTCTCCTCGGTCTTCGTGGTCGGCAACTCACTGCGGCTGCGCACCTTCCGGGCCGGCTGACCGGGGTGGGCGGGTCCGAGCGGATGGATCGTGCGTACCGTGGGCACCTGGTGATCCGACCACGATGCCGTCGCGGGAGAGACAGATGAGCGAGCCGCCCACCACCGACCAGGACGTCACCCGTCCGCTCACCGAGCCCGTACCGCCCGCCGACGGACTGCGCAGGGTCGCCGCCGCGGTCCTCGGCGACCTCAGAGCGGTGGACGGCGCCCTGTACGCGGCGGTCGCCGCCACGCCGACGCCGACGCTCGACCGGGCGCTGCGCAGGCTGTCCCACACGGCCGACCACTCCAAGATCTCGTTCGCCGTCGCCGGGGTCCTCGCGCTGTGCGGGGCACGACCGCGGCGGGCGGCGCTGGCCGGGGTGGGGGCGGTCGCCGTGGCGTCGGCGTCGGCGAACCTGCTGGGGAAGCGGCTGGTGCGCAGGGCGCGGCCGGACCGGGAGGCCGCGCGGGTGACCGTGGACCGGCACGTGCCCATGCCGACGTCGGCCTCGTTCCCTTCGGGGCACACGGCGTCGGCGGTCGCGTTCGCCACGGCGGTCGGGACGGTGCTGCCCGCGGCGTCCGTGCCGCTGGGGGCGCTCGCGTGTGCGGTGGGGTACTCGCGGGTGCACACGGGTGTGCACTATCCGGGTGACGTGGCTGCCGGGGCCGTTCTCGGCATCGCCAGTGCGGCCACCGCGCTGGCCGTGGGCGCGGCCCGGCTTCCGGCGTCGTACGCCCCGCGCCGGATGCGGCCCCTGCGCCGGCCGTGACCCGTGGACGCCGGTGACGGGGGCGGTGCGCCGTCCGGCCGGCCGCGCTCCCGCGCCCGCGGGCTCGGTCCGAACGAGCGACGACCCGTCCGACGACGGAGCAGCGCCTCCCGCACCGGGGACGGGTCGCCTCGCCGAAGGCACGGACCGGGGCACGCGCCACGCCCTCGTGGCCGCCCGCCGGGGCCGGCCCGTGGGGGCGGCGGCCGAGAGCGCCTCACGCAGCACGAGGTCCCCCTCGACCGCGGGGTCCCGCCGCCGCCTCCACCCGCGCGCCCGTGCCGGCCGGGAGCGTCGCGGCGTCCGCGTACCGTCCGGGGTCGGCCAGCACCTCCGCCGGGAAGGTGAACACGGCGTCCCCGGCCTCCGGCAGCCCGCTGTTCTGCCTCAGCCCGTGGCCCGCAGGTCCCCGCCCTGCACCGTCCGGTGCACGGTCCCCGGCGTGAACCAGGCCACCGTCCCCGGCCGCAGCGGGATGTCCCGGTACCCGTCAGGGCTCAGCGTCTGCACGGCGCCCCGGCCGCCGGTCACGACGTACGCCTCGGTGCACACCAGACGCAGATGCGGACTGCCGCCGCAGACCCCGTCGGCGGCCTCCCGGTCGTAGGCGCTCGGACGCGACGGACCGACCGCGCCGGGGAGCGGATCGGGCCCGCTCACCACGGCAGGCCGTCCAGGTGCGCCTCCACCCGCTCCCGGTCCCACACCCCGTCCGCGACCACGATCCGGTAGCGGTACGAGAAGGACTCCCCCGGCGGCAGCGCGAACTCCTCGAAGAACGCCCAGGAGAACGCGACCGACGGTATGGGCTGCGAGCGCACGAACCAGTGCGACGGGTGGACGGCGCTCCCGTCGAGGTTCTCCGGCGCGTGCGCGAAGACGAGTGTGGAGTGACCGTCGTGCTCGTCGTGTTCGGCACTGAACGAGAGCCACGGCCCCTGTACGCCCATGAGTTCGCCCGCCTCGGCGCCGGCGCCCGCGCCGACGTCCGGCACGAGGACCGTACCGCCCGTGAAGTCGCGCGGGCCGCGCCACTGCAGCCCGGTGTAACCGGCCATCTCACGGCCGGCGGTGGTGGGTGAGCCGAACTCCAGTGGCACCTCGCGCAGACCGGTGAGCCGGATCGACCAGTCCAGCACCCAGGCCCCGGCCTCCTCGTCGACCGAGTGGACACGCAGTCCGCGCTCCTCCCGGGCCCACTCGGCACCGCCGTTCTCCACCCACGTCAGGTCCTCGGTGCAGTCGAACCGGTCGGCCCCAACCTCGAAGGCGGAGAACCCGTCGTGCCGCATCGACCCGATGCGCTCGGGCAGCGGCAGATAACCCCGCCCGTGCACGTACGAGTTGCCGCCCCAGAAGTTCTGTCCCGACAGGTGGCTGGCCGTCATCTGCAGCCCCTTGTGCCAGCGGTGGTCGTTCGGCCGGTATCCGGTGACCGTGCGTCCGCCCAGCGTCCGCACCGGATGGGCGTACGGCTTCCGGGACTCGAACGGATCGGGGTCGGGCCGGTAGACGTACCGCAGGATCTCCGTACCCCCCGCGGCCGTCACCACCACGGCCTCGCCCACCTCATGAGTGACGCGGATGCCCATCAGTGCTCCTCGGGTGCCCAGTCGGGGTGGCCGCCGTGCATGGCCGCGTGGAACGGGTCGCCGGGGCCGATCTCCCCGGCCCGCACCGGCAGCCCGGTGAACGCGGCCTTGTACAGGGCGGCGGCGAACTCGAGCGTGCTCCGCGCCTCCGGTCCGCTCCCCGGCGGCCGGGTGCCGGCGTCGTAGGCGTCGAGCAGGGTCCCCAGCTGCGCCGTGTGCGAACTGGGCACGTCCCGCGGGGGCGTGCGCCAGGCGGCGGCGCGCTCGGCGGGGACGTGCCGGGCCGGGGTGTAGCTCCAGTCGTCGTTGACGTGGCCGTACAGATGGGTGAGTTCGACCGTGGCGTCCGCGCAGTCGACGCGGACGCGGCTCACCTCGTCGGGCGAGAGCACGCTGTTGACGACGGTCGCGAGGGCACCGCCGCGGAAGCGGACCAGGGCGGTGGAGACGTCCTCGCTCTCGGTGTCGTGGACGAGGCGCGCCGCCATGGCCCGTATCTCCTCCCACTCCCCCAGCAGGTGCAGCAGCAGGTCGAACTGGTGGATGCCGTGCCCCATCGTCGGCCCGCCGCCCTCGGTGGCCCAGCGTCCGCGCCAGGGCACGGAGTAGTACGCGGCGTCCCGGTGCCAGGTGGTCTGGCAGTGCGCGACCAGCGGGGCGCCCAGCTCACCGCCGCGGATCAGTTCTCGGGCGTGGGCGGCGCCGGAACCGTAGCGGTGCTGGAAGACCACGGACGCGTACGCCCCCGAGGCCTCCTCGGCGGCCGCGATGTCGTCGTACTCGGCGAGCGACAGGCACAGCGGCTTCTCGCACAGCACCCAGGCGCCGGCCTTGAGCGCGGCCACCGTCTGCTCCCGGTGGAGCGACGGCGGGGTCCCGATCAGCACCAGGTCCGGCCGTACGGCGTCCAGCATCGCGCTCATCGAGGTGAACCCGGCGACCCGCTCACCCGCGGACGCGCGGAAGGCGTCGAGCCGGTCCCGGTCCACGTCGACGGCGGCGACCAGTTCGGTGCGGTCGGCGTGGGCGCGCAGCGCGGGCAGGTGGCCTCCGCTGACGATGGCGCCGGTGCCCACGACGGCGACACGGCGGCGGACGGGGGGCAAGGACATGCGGCGCTCCTCGGAACGACGACGAAGACGGGCAGGAAAACTCTAGAAAGCGCTTTCCCCAGCCGCCGACCCTAGGCCCGCCCGCCGGTGGGGACAACCCCGGACCCCGTCATCGGGGACCGGCCGGAACCGGGACCCGGCGCCGGACCGCCCCTACGCCCGCGCTCCGTCTCCCGGCCGCGCTCCCCCGCCCCGCCCCAGGAACCGGTACCGCCGCTCGGGCCGTCCCGCCGCCCCGTACCGCAGCGACACCTCCACGGCGCCCACGGCGTGGAAGTGCTCCAGGTACCGGCGGGCACTGACCCTCGACACCCCGGTCAGGGCGGCGCACTCGGTGGCCGACAGGGTGCCGTCGGTCTCGCGCAGGGTGCGCTCGACCAGCCCGGCGGTCTCCGCGCTCATCCCCTTGGGCAGCCCCGGGGGCACCGGCCCGGCCGCCCCCGCCAGCACCCGGTCGACGTCCGCCTGACCGCGGACCACCGTGTCGAGCAGCCGGCCGCGCCGGCCGGCGTAACGCTCCAGCCGTCCCCGCAGGTCCTCGAAGTCGAACGGCTTGAGCAGGTAGTCGACGACCCCGTGCCGGACCGCGCCGCGCACCGCGTCCGCCTCCCGGGCGGCGCTGATGACCATCACGTCGCAGTCGTGCCCGGCGGTCCGCAGCCGGGGGATGACGTCGAGACCGAACAGATCGGGCAGGTACAGGTCGAGCAGCACCAGATCGGGGCGGAGTTCGTCCACGGCGGCGATCGCCTGCTCACCGGTCCCCGCGACACCCACGACCCGGAACACGTCGAGGCGCTCGACGTAGGCGCGGTGCACCCGGGCCACCCGGAAGTCGTCGTCGACCACGAGCACGCCGATCGCGTCGACGGCCGCGGACCGCCCGTCCCACGTGCTGCTCATCGCTTCCGCTCCTTCCGCCACCGCGCCGGTGAGGTGACCGCGACCGCCCGGGCGGCGGCCGTCCCCTCCGGCGGCCGCGACGCAGCGCCGCGCGGGCGCCGGAACCGCCCATCATGGTCCCCACCTGCGGCCGGGGAAAGAGACGTGCGCCACTGACGCACCCGCGCTGACGCAATGACCACAACCTCCATTGGTTCCGCAAGCGCGACAGCCCGGCGCCGCGCGGGCACCATGTGGCCCGCGTCACCCTCCCCCACGGGACCCGGCGCGACCCCAGACGACCGACCGACAGGTGGTGGCACTCGTGCGCCTGCGCACACCCCTCGCCCTGCTCGGGGCCGCCGTGCTCGTACTCGTGGGCCCGCCGCTGCTCACGACCGGCGGCGGCACCGAGACCGGCACGCAGATCCCGGGCCTGCGCCTCATGGTTCCCAACTCGCCCGGCGGCGGTTACGACATCACGGCCCGCACGGCCGCGAGGAACGCCGAGGACGCCGGGCTCACCCACGGCATCGAGGTGTTCAACCTGCCCGGCGCCGGCGGCACCGTGGGCCTGAGCCGACTGGTGAGCGAGCACGGCAACGGCAGGCTCGCCATGTCGATGGGCCTGGGCGTGGTCGGCGCCGTCCGCTCCAACGACGCGCCGAAGACCCTCGCGGACACCACCCCGATCGCCCGGCTCACCGAGGAGCAGGACGTCGTCGTGGTCGGGAAGGACTCCCCGTACGAGACGATCGACGATCTGATCGGCGCCTGGCAGGAGGACCCCGGCAAGCTCCCGGTGGGCGGCGGCTCCTCCCCCGGCGGGCCCGACCACCTCGCGCCGATGCTGATGGCGCGGGCCGCCGGGATCCCCCCGAAGCAGGTCAACTACATCCCCTTCGACGGCGGCGGCGAACTGCTCGCCTCGATCCTCGGCGGCAAGGTCGCCTTCGGCGTCTCCGGTGTCGGCGAGTACCTCGACCAGATCAACTCCGGTGAGCTGCGCCTGCTCGCGGTCACCGGCCCGGAGCGGGTCGCCGGCCTCGACGCGCCCACGCTCGAGGAGGCGGGCTACGACGTGAGCTTCACCAACTGGCGCGGCATCGTCGCCCCGCCCGGCCTCACCGGCGCCGAGCGCGACAAGCTCCTGCGCCTGGTGCGGGAGCTGCACGACTCAAACGAGTGGCGGGAGTCGATGAAGCGCAACGGCTGGGACGACGCCTTCCTGGCCGGCGAGGAGTTCGGCGCGTTCCTGGACGCGGAGGACAAGCGCGTGGTCTCGGTGCTGAAGGAGCTCGGACTGTGACGACACCGGCCACCGACGACGCCCCCACCCCCGCCGAAGGACGGCGCTCCTGGCTCCGCGACCACTCCGAACTCGGCGTCTGCGTCCTGCTGCTGGCGCTCGGCGTGCTCGTCCTGACCGACGCCCTCACCATGGACGTCGACATCGCCCAGCGCGGACCCGTCGGCCCGAGGACCGTGCCGGTCGTGGTCGGCGGCGGCCTGCTCGTCGTCGCCGCCCTGCTCGCGGTGGACGTCCTGCGCGGCGGCCGGGGCCAGGCCGAGACCGGCGAGGACGTCGACCTGTCCGAACCCGCCGACTGGCGCACGGTGCTGCTGACCGGGGTGTTCCTCGGCGCCGCCGTCCTCGTCGAGCCGCTCGGCTTCCCGGTCGCGGGCGCGCTGCTCTTCTGGGGCGCGGCCTTCGCGCTCGGCAGCCGCAGGCCCGACCGCGATCCGCTGATCGCGGCGGTGCTCTCCTTCGTCACCTACGCCGTGTTCGACCACCTGCTCGGAGTGCCGCTGCCCGGCGGTCCGCTGATGGGAGTGCTGTGACATGAACGCCCTCAACTCCCTCATGGACGGCTTCGGTACGGCCCTCACCCCGCTCAACCTGCTCTGGGCCGCCGTGGGCGTGCTGCTCGGCACGGCGATCGGGGTGCTGCCCGGCATCGGCCCGGCGATGGCGGTGGCGCTGCTGCTGCCGGTGACGTACGGGCTCGAGCCGACCGGCGCGTTCATCATGTTCGCCGGGATCTACTACGGCGCGATGTTCGGCGGTTCGACGACCTCGATCCTGCTGAACACGCCCGGGGAGAGCGCGGCGGTGGTCGCGGCCATGGAGGGCAACCCCATGGCCAAGGCGGGGCGCGGCGCCCAGGCCCTCGCGGCCGCCGCCATCGGGCACTTCGCGGGCGGCATGGTCGGCACGGTCCTGCTGGTCGCGCTGGCCCCGACCGTCGCCGACCTGGCGGTGGACATCGGCGCCCCGGACTACTTCGCCATCATGGTGCTGGCGTTCATCGCCGTGACGTCGGTGCTGGGCTCGTCCCGGATCCGGGGCATGGCCTCGCTGCTGATCGGTCTGACGATCGGTCTGGTGGGCCTGGACCAGATGACCGGCCAGCAGCGGCTGACCTTCGGTTCGCTGCAACTCGCCGACGGCGTCGACGTGGTGATCGTCGCGGTGGGCCTGTTCGCCATCGGCGAGGCGCTCTGGGTCGCCGCGCACCTGCGGCGCCGGCCGCCGGACCCGATCCCGGTGGGCCGGCCGTGGCTGGGCCGTGCCGATGTGAGGCGCACCTGGAAGTCCTGGGTGCGCGGTCCGTTCATCGGCTTCCCGTTCGGCGCGATCCCGGCGGGCGGCGCGGAGATCCCGACCTTCCTGTCGTACGTCACGGAGAAGCGGCTGTCGAAGCACAAGGACGAGTGGGGCAGGGGCGCCATCGAGGGCGTCGCGGGCCCGGAGTCGGCGGCGTCGGCCTCGGCGGCGGGCACGCTGGTGTCGATGCTGACCCTGGGCCTGCCGACCACGGCGGTCGCGGCGGTGATGCTGGCCGCGTTCCAGCAGTACGGCATCCAGCCGGGCCCGCTGCTCTTCGAGCGCGAACCGGACCTGGTGTGGGGCCTGATCGCCTCGCTGTTCGTCGGCATGGTGCTGCTGCTCGCCCTCAACCTGCCGCTGGCCCCGGTGTGGGCGAAGCTGCTGCGCATCCCGCGGCCGTACCTCTACGCCGGGATCATGTTCTTCGCCGCGGTGGGCGCGTACGCGGTCGGCGGCGAGGTGATCGACCTGGTGATCCTGCTGGTGATCGGCCTGATCGGGTTCGGGATGCGGCGGTACGGACTGCCGGTGCTGCCCGCCGTCATCGGCGTCATCCTCGGCCCGGCCGCCGAGCAGCAGCTGCGCCGCGCCCTGCAGATCAGCGACGGCAGCGTCTCGGGCCTGGTGGACACGCCGTTCTCGGTGACCGTCTACGCGGTCGTCGTCCTGCTGCTGGCCTGGCCGCTGGTGCGCAGGGCGCTGCCCCGGAAGAGCTCCGGGAACTGACCGCGCGGGTTCCGTCCGCCGGGGCGCCCGCGGTCCGCCGGCTTCGCCCTCGGCACGGGGTGCGCGGCCGGGACCCCGGGGGGCGTCCGGACCGCGGGGAGGGTGCCGGGGGCCCGGTGGCTCCCGGACGGCGGCGCGGGAGCGGGCGGATGCACCGGGGGCAGGCGGCCGGTGCCGTGGAGGTTCTCCTGCCGGAGCCCGGCCCTCGGTCCGGGGGGGCGTCGGCGGGCCGGGCGGGACGGGCGGCCGGTCCCGGCCGGTGCGCCGGCCGGTGCGCCGGCCGCCGTACCCGGCGCCGACGGTGACGGTCCGCCAGGGAAGGGACGCACGGCATCCGGCCGTGGAAGGCTCTCCGGCGCGCCGGCGCCCGGGCGTCGCGGTGTGCTCCCCGCTCCACCGTCCCTTCCGCCGTCCTCGGGGCAGTTGGCGCGGGAGGCCCCGGTGGCGGACATCGTGCCGGCGGCCGGGGCGGCGGGACCGGCTCGCGGTCGGAACCGGGACGCGGGCCGAACGGGACCGGGAGGGGGAGCCCCCGAAGTGCCCCGCGGTCCATGCTAGGAGCGTCCTCGCCCCCCTGCATGTCGAGGACAGCGGCGGCGTGACCGGCCGACGCGCGCCACTCACCCGGTCGGCCTAGTGTGAACGGAAGGGGGCCTCGCCTTGGAGCCGACATGAGGAGAAGCGCGATGGGCAGCGTCGCCACTCACACCTTCCAGACGTACCGAGCGGTCGCCAGTTTCGAGCGGGCCAAGGAAG
Organism: Streptomyces sp. NPDC126497; assembly: GCF_040302425.1. NCBI lineage: Bacteria > Bacillati > Actinomycetota > Actinomycetes > Kitasatosporales > Streptomycetaceae > Streptomyces > Streptomyces sp. NPDC126497. Next base: position 62,749 of record NZ_JBEORT010000015.1, on the reverse strand, counting down.
TCGCCCGCACGACATCGCCGTTCACCATCGAGGTCCGTTTCCTCGGCGGACTGACGAAGAACCAGCAGGAGGCCTTCACCGTGGCGGCCGACCGTTGGGCCAGGGTCGTCGTCGGGGACCTGGACACCGCGCTCGTCGGCGGTGACGTCATCGACGACCTGCTGATCGAGGCGGAAGGGGTGGACATCGACGGCCCCGGGAAGGTCCTGGGGATGGCCGGGCCCACCGACTTCCGCGACGAGTCCGCCCGGTTCGGCCGGTTCCTGCCGGCGAAGGGCGTGATGAGGTTCGACTCCGCCGACCTCGACGTGATGGAGGCGAACGGCACCCTGGTCGACGTCATCACGCACGAGATGGGACACGTCCTGGGTGTCGGCACCCTGTGGAGCACCTTCGGTCTCCTCAAGGGCGTCGGCGGCCAGAACCCCACCTTCGTGGGTACGGGCGCGATGGCGGAGTTCGCCGCACTCCTCGGCGAGCAGGACCCGGTCCCGGTGCCGGTCGCCAACTTCGGCGGGCCCGGGACCCGGGACAGCCACTGGCGTGAGGCCGTCTTCGTCAACGAGCTGATGTCGCCGTTCATCTCCGGCAGGGACAACCCGCTGAGCCGGATGACCGCGGCGAGCCTGGGCGACATGGGCTACCAGATCGACCTCGAGGGCGCGGAGCCCTACGGGCTCCCGGACCTGCTCCAGATCGCCAGGGAGGGCGCCCTCGTCCCGCACACGGCGCCCGTGGGCGACGGCATGATGCTCCCGGCGGTACCCACCCGGCTCCCCGCGGCGACCCCGTAGGACCGCCTCCCGGGCCGCGGCGGTCCCCGCCGTGGGGCCCGTCGTGCCCCCTCCCGCCCCCCTCGTCGCGGTGTCCGGCCACGGGGCGGGCGGTGAGGCGGGGTCCGGCCCCCCGTACGCACCGGTCTTGGTCCGACCTCTTGACGCGTCAATGACAACAGTGGCTTGATGTCCCGCATGGGAGCGCTCCCACCTCATCCAGGGAAGGGGAAACCATGCGCGACACCCGCCTCCAGCGCTTACGCACGCTTCCGCTCCTCGGCCTGCTGGCCGCCCTGCTCCTCCCTCTCGGACTGACCCTCGCGCCGGGCGCGGCCGCCGCACCGGCGGCCGCCGACCCGGTGCGCGTCATGCCGCTGGGCGACTCCATCACGGGGTCGCCGGGCTGCTGGCGGGCCCTGCTGTGGAACCGGCTGCTGGACGCCGGGCACACGGACATCGACTTCGTCGGCACCCTGCCCGCACAGGGCTGCGGCGTGGAGCACGACGGGGACAACGAGGGGCACGGCGGCGAACTGGTCACCCGCGTGGCGGACCAGAACCTGCTTCCCGCACGGCTGGCGGCGACGCGGCCCGACATCGTTGTCATGCACTTCGGCACGAACGACGTCTGGAGCAACGTCTCCCCCGACCGCATCCTCACCGCCTACACCAGGCTCGTGGGGCAGATGCGGGAGTCCGACCCGGACATCCGCGTCCTCGTCGCCCAGATCATCCCGATGAACCCCGGCACGTGCGCCGCGTGCGGCCGGCGCGTGATGGACCTCAACGCCCGGATCCCCGCGTGGGCGGCGGCGACGAGCACCGACCGCTCCCCGGTGACCGTGGTCGACCAGTGGACGGGATTCGACACGGCCACCGACACCTACGACGGCGTGCACCCGAACGGCGCCGGCAACGAGAAGATCGCCGCGCGCTGGTTCCCGGCCCTGGCCGCGCTCCTGGAGGCGGGCGTCCCCGACGACCCGGAGGAGCCCGGCGACGCCGGCTGCACCGCGTCCTTCCGCGCCGTCTCCACCTGGCAGGGCGGTTACCAGGCCGAGGTGACGGTGCGCAACACCTCCGCCGCCCCCGTCACGGGCTGGAGGGTGACGGTCGTGCCCGCCGACGGCGCCCGGGTGAGCCAGGTCTGGAACGGCGTCCTCGGCACGGCCGCCGACGGCACGGCCACCGTCACCCACGCGCAGTGGAACGGGACCCTGGCACCCGGAGCCAGTGCCGCCTTCGGCCTCATCGCCACCACCCCGGCGACCTCCCCCGCCCCGGCGGCGACCGTCGGCTGCACGGCCACCTCCTGACGCACGGCACGGACCGTCGCACAGCGCAATCGCACGGCACGGACAGCCAACCGCACCCCCACTGGAGCCGCCATGAGACCCCGTACGCCCGCCTCCCCACGAACCGTCGGCGTTCTCGCCGCCCTCCTGGGACTCCTCCTCCCGCTCCTCGCCCTCACCACACCGGCGCACGCGGCGCCCACCGGGTTCCGGGTGGAGAACGGCCGGCTCCTGGAGGCGTCCGGGAACGACTTCGTGATGCGCGGTGTCAACCACGCGCACACCTGGTACGCCGACCGGCTCGGCTCACTGGCGCACATCAAGGCGAAGGGCGCCAACACCGTGCGCGTCGTCCTCTCCAGCGGCGACCGCTGGACCCGCAACGACACCGCCGACGTGGCGAACGTCGTCGCGCAGTGCAAGCAGAACCGGCTGATCTGCGTCCTGGAGGTGCACGACACCACCGGCTACGGCGAGCAGAGCGGAGCGGCCACCCTCTCCCGGGCCGCCGACTACTGGATCAGCGTCCGGAGCGCCCTGGCCGGCCAGGAGGACCACGTCATCGTCAACATCGGCAACGAGCCGTACGGCAACACCGGCTACACGGCCTGGACGGCCGACACCAAGGCCGCCGTCCAGAAGCTGCGCGGCGCCGGGTTCGACCACACGCTGATGGTCGACGCCCCCAACTGGGGCCAGGACTGGGCGTTCACCATGCGGGACAACGCCGCCTCCGTCTTCGCCGCCGACCCGGACGCCAACACCGTGTTCTCCATCCACATGTACGGCGTCTTCGACACCGCCGCCGAGGTCAGCGACTACCTGGGGCGCTTCGTCTCGGCGAAACTCCCGATCGTGGTCGGCGAGTTCGGGCACAACCACTCCGACGGCGACCCCGACGAGGACACCATCCTGGCCGTCACCCGGCAGCTCGGCCTCGGCTACCTCGGCTGGTCCTGGAGCGGCAACGGCGGCGGCGTCGAGTACCTCGACATGGTCACGAACTTCGACCCGGACCAGCTGACCGGCTGGGGCGAGCGGATCTTCAACGGCGCCGACGGCATCGCCGCCACGTCCGAGGAGGCCGCGGTCTACGGGTCCGGGTCCGGCGGCGACACCACGGCCCCGACCGCTCCCGGCACCCCGAGCGCCTCGGCGGTGACCTCCTCGTCCGCGACCCTCGCCTGGGGCGCCGCCACCGACGCGAACGGGGTCACGGGCTACGACGTGGTGCGGATCAGCGGCGGTGCGGAGAGCGTCGTCACCACGACGGCCGGCACCTCCGCCACCGTCACCGGACTCACCCCGGCCACGTCCTACACCTTCGCCGTCTACGCCCGGGACGCCGCCGGCAACCGCTCGCAGCGCTCCGCCACGGTGACCGTCACCACGTCCTCCGGCGGTACGACGGGCGCCTGTGAGATCCGCTACCGGGTGACGAGCGAGTGGCCCGGCGGGTTCCAGGGTGAGGTCACCGTCCGCAACACGGGCGGCTCGGCGGTGAACGGCTGGACGCTGACCTGGACCTTCCCCGCCGACCAGCGCATCACCCACATGTGGGGCGGTACGCCCACGCAGAAGGGCGCCGAGGTCAGCGTGACCGCCGCCCCGTACACCGCGTCGATCCCCGCGTCCGGCTCGGTCGGCCTCGGCTTCACGGCCTCGCGGACCGGCGCGAACCCCGGCCCCACGGCGTTCGGCCTCAACGGCGCGAACTGCTCGGTGGCCTGACGGAGGTGCTGCCCGGAAGGCGTCCTCCCCCTTCCGGGCAGCCGTCCGGCCCGTCTCAGACGAGATGGGCGAAGACCACCAGGTTCTCGGTGTAGTCCTTGGCGGCGTGGTCGTAGTCCCCGGCGCAGGTGATGAGCCGCACCTGGGCGTCGGGGGTGTCGGCGTACACCCGCTCGTCGGGGAAGTCGTCCTTCTCGAAGGACTCCGTCTCGTCCACCACGAACGTCGCCCTGCTGCCGTCGGCGCGCAGCACCCGGAAGCGGTCGCCCTTCTCGAGTTCGCCGAGCCGCGCGAACACGGCAGGGGACGTCGTCGTGTCCACGTGCCCGGCGATGATCGCCGTACCGCGTTCCCCCGGGGAGACGCCCTTGGCGTACCAGCCGACCAGATTGGTGTCGTCGGGCGGGGGCGGTTCCAGCCGCCCCTTGCCGTCGATGGCGAGATCGGTGAAGGGGGCGTCGACGTCGATGGCGGGGATGAGCAGCCGGGTCGGCTCGGAGCGCGGCAGGCGCTTGCCGGACGGCTCACGGGCGGACCCGCCGGCGGCCGGGTCGCTCGGCGCGGCGGAGACCGCGGACGCGGCGCGCGGCCCGTGGGCGTCGTCGGGAGGATCCTCCCCGCCGCCCATCAGCGTCGCGGCCAGCAGCAGGCCGGCTCCGCTCCAGAAGACCGCCGTCATGGCGGCGCGCAGCCTCCGCCTCATCGGCGACGCCTGATCGGTTTCCAGGGGGGAAGGGGGACTGGCCGTCATCGGGGGAACCACCTCGTTCGGGCACGGCAGCGGACACGGCACACGGACGGGCGGGCGGGGCCGTCATGACGCGCGAGGCACGTACGACGACCCCGGCCGCTATGCCGCCGGGCATGGCTCAGGCCACGCTCCCGGTGGCCTTCTTGCGGCGCAGCGCGTAGGCACCGGTACCGAGGACCGCGAGCGCGGCCAGGCCGCCCGCGGTGACACCGGGCGCGGCGAGCGCACCGCCACCGGTGTGCATCCCGCCACGCGGCTTCTCGTGGTTCCACTCCTTGCCCTGCTTGCCGCTGTCCTGCTTGCCGCTCCAGGACTCCTCGCTCTGCGAGTCGTCCTTCTCCTTGTACGTCTCGGAGTCGTACTTCGAGTCCTTGGCGCCGCCCCAGTCCCCGTCGTTCACGGCGGCCAGGGCCCCACCGCCCGCGTGCACTCCGCCGTGCGGCTTGTCGTGCTTGCCTTCCTCGTCGTGCTTGCTCTCCTCGTCGTGCTTGCTCTCCTCGTCGTACTTGCCCTCCTCCTCGTACGTGTTCTCCTCGTCGTGCTTGCTCTCCTCGTCGTACTTGTCCCCCTCGTCCTGCTTGCCCTCGTCCTGCTTGCCCTCTTCCTGCTTGCTCTCCTCGCCGTACGTGCTCTCCTCGTCCTGCTTGCTCTCCTCCTGCTTGCTCTCCTCGTCCTGCTTGCTCTCCTCCTGCTTGCTCTCCTTGTCGTACTCCTTGCTGTAAGAGGACTTGTCCTGGTCCCCTTCGCCCGAGTGGTCGGCGTAGGCTGCGGGCGCGGCGATGGCGAGGGCCGCCGTGGCCGTCGCGGTGGCGAGCACCATGCGGGCAGAGCGCATCTGAGAGTCCTTCCACAGGAGTCCGGGCAGCTGACTCCTCGTCAGCACGGATGTCCCGTTCTCCGGCATGATCCACGCTCATCCATGACGCCCCGCCCCACCATCCGGGAGGATCACACGGGTTAACGCCGCCATCCCTCCGGCGGCACACCACCCGCGCCCGCCCCTTTCCGGTTCCCCTTGTCCGGGGTCGTGCCGCCGCCTAGCCTGAGTTTGTGCCGCCAATAAACAAAACCCGTTCGCACAGTGTGGTGCCGGGTACCGACCTCGTCCGACTCCGTCGCGCCCTGACCGCCTTCTTCGCCCTCGACGGCTTCCTCTTCGCCGGCTGGGTGGTGCGCATCCCGGCCGTCAAGGAACAGACCGGCGCCTCCGCGAGCGCCCTCGGTCTCGCCCTGCTCGGCGTCTCCGCCGGGGCCGTGATCACCATGATGCTCACCGGCCGCCTGTGCCGCCGGTACGGCAGCCACCTCGTCACCCTCGTCTGCGCGGTCCTGCTCTGCCTCGGCGTCGGGCTGCCCCCGCTGACCCGTTCCGTCCCCGCACTCGGGGGCGTACTGCTGCTGTTCGGCGCGGCGTACGGCGGGATCAACGTCGCCTTCAACAGCGCCGCCGTCGATCTGGTGGCCGCGCTGGGGCGGCCGATCATGCCCAGCTTCCACGCCGCGTTCAGCCTGGGCGGCATGATCGGCGCGGGGCTGGGCGCGCTGGTGGCCGGTTCGCTGTCGCCGACCCGGCACCTGTGGGGACTCGCCGTCGTGGGACTGCTCGTGACGGCCGTGGCGGGACGGGCGCTGATGCGGTGCGAGCCGCTGACCCCGGCGGACGCGGGACGGGCCGGGGAGGGCACCTCGCGCCGGCCGGACCGGCGCACCCGTACGCTGGTGGCCGTCTTCGGGCTCGTCGCCCTGTGCACCGCGTACGGCGAAGGGGCGCTGGCCGACTGGGGCGCGCTCCATCTGGAGGAGGACCTCGGCGTCTCGCCGGGCATGGCGGCGGTCGGGTACTCCCTCTTCGCGCTCTCCATGACCCTCGGGCGGCTCTCCGGGACGACGCTGCTGGAACGGCTGGGCCGGACCCGTACCGTCCTCGGGGGCGGTTCCACCGCGGCGGCCGGCATGCTGCTGGGCGCGCTCGCGCCGTCCCTGTGGGCGGCTCTGCTCGGCTACGCGGTCACCGGCCTCGGGCTGGCGAACCTGTTCCCCGTGGCCGTCGAGCGGGCGGGCGCGCTCGCGGGCCCCCGCGGGGTCGCCACCGCCTCCACCCTGGGCTACGGCGGCATGCTCCTCGGCCCGCCCGCGATCGGCTTCATGGCGGACCGGTTCAGCCTCCCGGCCGCGCTGACCAGCGTGGCGGTGCTGGCGGCGGTGGCCACCGTCATCGGCTTCGCGACCCGCCGGGTGGACGCGGGCTGACTCCGCGCGGTGCCCGGCCGTCCGGGTGGTGGTGGGACGGACCGGATCAGATGCGCGGTGCCGGGGTACCCGGGTGATCGGCTTCCACCGGTCCTCCGTCGGCGGAAGCCGATCACCCGACCGCCCCTCCACGGACATCGGAGAGACCGTGACCGAGCAGCAGAATCCCGTCGAGCAGCACCCGACCCCCGACTTCCCCTCCCAGGACCAGCCGCACCCCGGCTGGACCGGTCCCATGGACCCGCCGCCGGACCACGGGGAGGACTCCTACCGCGGCAGCGGCCGGCTGACGGACCGCGTGGCCGTCATCACGGGCGGGGACTCCGGGATCGGCCGGGCGGTCGCCCTGGCGTTCGCCCGTGAGGGCGCCGACGTCGTCTTCACGTACCTGGACAGCGAGAAGGACGACGCCGCCGAGACCGCGCGCTGGGTGGAGGAGGCCGGGCGGCGGGCCGTGCCCGTCGCCTGCGACGTGCGCGAGGAGGAGAACTGCCGGGCGCTGATCGACCGCGCGGTGTCGGAGTTCGGCCGGATCGACGTCCTGGTGAACAACGCGGCGTACCAGATGTCGCAGCCCGACGGCATCGAGGCGATCTCCACCGAGCAGTTCGACCGCGTGCTGCGGACCAATCTGTACGGCATGTTCTGGCTGTGCAAGCTGGCCCTGCCGCACATGCGGGAGGGCGGCAGCATCATCAACTCGGCCTCCGTGCAGGCCTACAAGCCGAGCCCGCACCTGCTGGACTACGCGACCACCAAGGGCGCCATCGTCACGTTCACCCAAGGACTGGCACAGATGGTGATCGAGCGGGGCATCAGGGTCAACGCCGTGGCACCCGGCCCGGTGTGGACGCCGCTGATCCCGGCGACCCTGCCGGACACCTCGGAGTTCGGCAAGCAGGCGCCCATCGGACGTCCGGCCCAGCCGGCCGAGATGGCCCCGGCCTATGTCTTCCTCGCCTCGCAGGAGGCGTCGTACATCACCGCGGAGATCGTCAACGCGACGGGCGGGACCCCGCTTCCGTAGGGCCCGGGCAGGCGTCCGTGCGGCAGACTCCTGCCCATGGACACTGCCTGGTTCCTGGAGATCCTGGAGGAAGAGGGCCGGTCGCTGGCCGACGCCGCGGAGCGGGCGGGCGCGGACGCCGCCGTCCCGGCCTGCCCGGGGTGGCGTACGCGGGACCTGGTCCGGCACATCGGTGTGGTGCACCGGTGGGCCGCGGCCTTCGTCGCGGACGGACACACCGCGCCGCGCCCGTTCGGTGAGCAACCCGGGCTGGACGGCCCCGCGCTCCTGGCCTGGTACCGCGACGGCCACCGCCGCCTGGTGGGCACCCTGGCCGGCGCGGCACCCGACGTGGAGTGCTTCACCTTCCTGCCCGGACCGCACCGCGCCCTCACGTTCTGGGCCCGTCGGCAGGCGCACGAGACGACCGTCCACCGGTTCGACGCGGAGTCGGCGTGCGGCGGCACGCCGGCCCCGGTCTCCACGGATCTCGCGGTGGACGGCATCGACGAGCTGCTGTGCGGGTTCCACGCCCGGCCCAAGAGCCGGGTGCGCACCCGGACGCCCCGGGTCCTGCGGGTGCGCGCGACCGACGCGGACGCGGTGTGGACCGTGCGGCTGTCCCGGGAGCCGCCGGTGACCACCCGGGACGCGACCGGGGACGCGGAGTGCGAAATCACCGGATCCGCCGAGCAGTTGTATCTCGCGCTGTGGAACCGGGCGCCGGTGCCGGCGGTATCGGGTGATCAGGGGCTCGCCGCGCTGTGGCGGGAGACGTCCGCCGTGCTTTGAGGGCTCCCCGCCGGCCCGGTCAGTCGGTGTCCGGGAGCATCCGGGCCAGCACCGCGCGCTGGAGGGGCAGTACCTCGCCGTGCAGCGCGCGGCCCTTCGGCGTGAGCGACACCCGCACTCCCCGCCGGTCCTCCGGGCACGTCCCGCGCTCGGCGAGGCCCTCCTTCTCCAGTCGGGCGACCAGCCGGGACAGCGCGCTCTGGCTCAGATGGACGTGCTCGGAGATCTCCTGGACGCGGTAGGAGCCGCCGCCCGGTCCGGAACCCCGCGCGAGGAGGTCGAGGACCTCGAAGTCGCTGGCGCACAGGCCGTGTTCGTGCAGGGCGCGGTCGATCTCGCACTGGGTTCGCGCGTGCAGCGCGAGCACGCTCCGCCACCGTTCCGCGAGCGCCTGTTCGGCTCGGTTCGCCGCCATGGGCGCACCGTAGCAGGCATGCGCGTGCACGTCTCCCGGGCGTGGCCCTCCGCCCCCGTGCGTGTGCTCCGGCCGGGTTCCTTGCCCGCCGGGCGCACGCCCGTCCGACTCCCCGCATGACCGGATGCGGGGGACGGGCGCGGCGGGGTACGGGGGACGGCGGGGTCAGGCCGAGCGGGACGCGCTCACCGTCGGGATCGGATACGCCCTGTGCAGCGCGGCGTTCGCGGCGGCGGTCGTCCTCGGGGCCGCGGCGGGACCGGTGCTGCTCTTCGACCTGCCGGACGCCTTCGAGACGGTGCCGCGCCACACCGGATCGCTGCTCGCGACGGTGCCGTTCGTCGTCCGCACGGTGTCCGTGCCGGTCCCGGCGGGCGGCTCGGCCCGGCCGGCCGGGCCGCACCAGCCCCGACTCGCAGGCCGGCACGACCAGTCGGGCCCGGTCACGGGCGCCCGGCGGCGGTCCCGCCCCGCGCGGCCGCGGGGCCCTGCTGCGGATACACCAGGCCCACGGTGCGCGCGAGCTGCCCCACCGCGTGGCGGAAGAACGTGTCGCGGTCCTCCACCACCCGGTTGAACTGGCCGAACAGCTCGAACCCGATCAGCCCGAACAGCTGGGCCCAGGCGGCCACCATCGTCGCCACCACCTCGGGCGGCAGGTCGGGGGCGAGGTCGGCGGCCATGCGCACGGCCTCGGGCCTCAGCTCGGCCGGCAGCGGGGGCTCGGCGAGGCCGAGGCCCCGGTGCGCGTCGCGGAGGACGCCGATGACGACGAGGACGGAGCGGGCGGCGGCGGGAACGGTGGTGTCGGGCGCGGTGTAACCGGGCACCGGCGTGCCGTAGATCAGCGCGTACTCGTGCGGGTGCCGGAGCGCCCAGCCGCGCACGCCCTCGCACACGGCGGTCCAGCACCGCACCGGCCCGGCGTCGGCGGCCGCGTCCCGGGCCGCCTCGGCCGCCGCGCCGAGGGAGTCGTAGGCGTCGATGATGAGGGCGGTCAGCAGGTCGTCGCGGCTGGGGAAGTAGCGGTAGAGCGCGGAGGAGGCCATACCGAGCTCGCGGGCGACGGCCCGCAGCGAGAGCTTGGCGGCGCCCTCCCGGGCGAGCTGCCTGCGGGCCTCTTCCTTGATGGCCGCGGTGACTTCGATCCTGGCCCGGGCGCGGACGCCGTGTGCGGAGCTGCTCATGCCGTCCAGTGTTCCACGGGCCCAGAGCAGTGCACACGCACGAGAGCGGTGCACACAAACGAGAGCGCCGCACATAAACGAGAGCAGCGCTCTTGCTTTACCGCCCGGCCGCCCGCAGACTGGGGGCACACCGCGAGAGCAGTGCTCTCGAAAGAGAGCGCCGTTCTCATCACTGCTCCGACCTGGGGGTCACCGATGCCGTCGTCAGCGCCGTACTACCTCAAGGGCAGCCCCATGACCATCCGGTTCAACCGGGTCGTCGGCTGGCTGGCCCGGCACGGTGTCAGTCTCGCCGGGACCGCGGAGATGTCCGTCCGCGGCCGCACGAGCGGACGGATGCAGCGCGTCCCGGTCAACCCGCACACCCACGACGGCGGGCGGTACCTGGTCTCGGCACGCGGCCACTCCCAGTGGGTGCGCAACATGCGCGCCGCCGGCGGCGGGGAACTGCGGGTGGGACGCACGGTCCGCGCCTTCACCGCGGTGGAGCTCCCCGACGAGGAGAAGCTCCCGATCCTGCGGACCTACCTGGAGAAGTGGGGCTGGGAGGTGAACCAGTACTTCCAGGGGGTCACCGCCCGGTCCTCCGACGAGGAGATCGCCGCGGCCGCCCACGACCACCCGGTCTTCCGGATCACCGTCAGGAGCTGACCTCGTCGCCCGCGGGACGCCGGTCCAGCGCCAGCAGCGCACGGTGGACCAGCGGGTGGGTGCGGACCAGTTCGCCGAGCGTCGTCGAGCCCCGCGTGATGTCCTTGAACGCCTTCCAGGCCGGGCGGAAGCCGGTGAGGACCGCGTGGAACACCCCCGGGCGCCGTTCGAACGCGGCCAGCATCCGCTTGCCGACACTCATCTCCACGCCCAGCCCCGCCTTGACGGCGAAGGCGTAGTTGAGCGCCTGCCGGCGCGCGTCCACGGCGTCGTGGGCCTCGGCGATCCGCACCGCCCACTCCCCCGCCAGCCGGCCCGAGCGCAGCGCGAAGGAGATGCCCTCGCGGGTCCACGGCTCCAGCAGCCCGGCGGCGTCCCCGCACACCAGCACCCGTCCCCGCGACAGCGGGGAGTCCTCGGCGCGGCAACGCGTCAGGTGGCCGGAGGAGATGTCCGGCTCGAAGCCGGCGAGGCCGAGCCGCCCGATGAAGTCCTCCAAGTACCGCTTGGTCGCGGCACCTTCACCACGCCGTGAGATCACACCGACGGTGAGCGTGTCGCCCTTGGGGAAGACCCAGCCGTAACTGCCGGGCATCGGGCCCCAGTCGATGAGCACCCGCCCCTTCCAGTCCTCGGCGACCGTCTCCGGCACCGGGATCTCCGCCTCCAGGCCCAGGTCCACCTGGTCGACCTTGACGCCGACGTGCGCTCCTATGCGCCCGGCGCTGCCGTCCGCGCCGACCACGGCCCGCGCGAGCACCGTCTCGCCGCCCTGCAGGACGACGGCGACCGTGCGCCGGTCCGGCACGGCCGAGCCGTGCTGCTCCACCCGCTGCACGGCGGCGCCGGTGCGCAGCTCGGCGCCCGCCTTCTGCGCGTGCTCCACGAGCTGCTGGTCGAACTCGGGCCGGTTGATCAGCCCGAACAGCATCTGCCGGGAGCGGCGGGTGCGGCCGAAGCGGCCGTTGTGGGAGAACGTCACCGCGTGCACCCGGTCCTTCAGCGGAAGCTCGAAGCCGGGCGGGAGCGAGTCGCGGGAGGGACCGATGATGCCGCCACCGCACGTTTTGTAGCGCGGCAGCTCCGCCTTCTCCAGCAACAGCACGCGCCGTCCCGCGACCGCCGCCGCGTAGGCGGCCGAGGCCCCCGCGGGTCCCGCGCCCACCACGACGACGTCCCACACCTGCCGTACGTCGTCCGCCGAAGAGTTCTCGCTGCTCACGATGGTCTACTGCTCCCGATCCAGCCGCCTGCCGCTGTTGTCCTCCCGCATCCTACGGCGGCGTTCGCCCCGGGCCACTGTGGGAGGATCGGCGGCGTAAGTGCCCCGTACACGGGTCCTCACGCGCACCACACGATCATCTCGTACGAAGAAGTTCGCAGAAGTCACCCCGTCGCACCCACAAGGAGCGTGCCCATGTCGTCGAATCCGGTCGCCGCGACCGTCGCCTCACTGATGCCCAGGGCGAAGGAGGAACTCGCCGAGCTGGTGGCCTTCACGTCGGTGGCGGACTTCGGCCAGTTCCCGCGCGAGGAGAGCGAGGGCGCCGCGCGCTGGATCGCGGACGCGCTCACCGCCGAGGGATTCGAGGACGTGGCGCTGCTGGACACCCCGGACGGCACGCAGTCGGTGTACGGCTTCCTGCCCGGCCCCGAGGGCGCGAAGACCGTGCTGCTGTACGCGCACTACGACGTGCAGCCGCCGCTGGACGAGGCCGGCTGGGCCACCCCGCCCTTCGAGCTGACCGAGCGCGACGGCCGCTGGTACGGGCGCGGGGCCGCCGACTGCAAGGGCGGTGTGATCATGCACCTGCTGGCGCTGCGCGCGCTGAAGGCGAGCGGCGGCGTCCCCGTGCACGTCAAGGTGATCGTCGAGGGCTCGGAGGAACAGGGCACCGGAGGCCTGGAGAAGTACGCCGAGGAGCACCCCGATCTGCTGACGGCCGACACCATCGTGATCGGCGACGCGGGCAACTTCCGCGCCGGTCTGCCGACGGTCACCTCCACGCTGCGCGGCATGACGCTCGTCCGGGTGCGGATCGACACCCTCGAGGGCAATCTGCACTCGGGTCAGTTCGGCGGAGCCGCGCCGGACGCGCTGGCCGCGCTGGTGCGGGTGCTGGACTCGCTGCGCGCCGAGGACGGCAGCACCACCGTCGACGGCCTGACCGGCGACGGGGCGTGGGACGGACTGCAGTACGACGACGAGCAGTTCCGCAAGGACGCCAAGGTGCTGGACGGGGTGGAGCTGATCGGGTCCGGCACGGTCGCCGACCGCATCTGGGCGCGTCCGGCGGTCACCGTGCTCGGCATCGACTGCCCGCCGGTGGTCGGCGCCACGCCGTCGGTGCAGGCGAGCGCCCGCGCGCTGGTCAGCCTGCGGGTGCCGCCGGGCGTCGACGCGGCGGAGGCGACGAAGCTGCTCCGGGCCCACCTGGAGTCGCACACGCCGTGGGGCGCGCGGGTGGACGTCGAGCAGATCGGCCAGGGTCAGGCGTTCCGCGCGGACACCACCAGCCCGGCCTACCGGGCCATGGCCGAGGCGATGGCGGTGGCGTACCCGGGCCAGGAGATGCAGTACGCCGGCCAGGGCGGCTCCATCCCGCTGTGCAACACCCTCGCCTCCCTCTACCCGGAGGCCGAGATCCTGCTCATCGGCCTGAGCGAGCCGGAGGCGCAGATCCACGCGGTGAACGAGAGCGTGTCCCCCGACGAACTCGAGCGGCTGTCGGTCGCCGAGGCGCTGTTCCTGCGCGGCTACGCGGCGGGCGCCCACTGACCGCGGGCGGTTCGCCGCTCTGCTCAGGGCAGAGTCCCCGTCGGCGGGCGGGGGCTCCGCCCTACGGTCGTCCCATGGACGTCGTCGAACTCCTCCCCCGCCTCCATCTCCTGCGCTTCCCGGTCGGCCAGGCCTATCTCTGGCGCGACGGCCGGGAGGGGCACGAGGAGGCGCTGACCCTCATCGACGCCGGCCCGGCGGGTTCCGGGGCGGCGATCGCCGCGGCCGTGACCACGCTCGGCCTGCGCCCACGGGACGTGCGCCGCATCGTGCTCACCCACTTCCACGAGGACCACGCGGGCGGGGCCGCCGAGGTGGCGGCCCTCACCGGTGCCGAGGTGCTCGCCCACCGCCTGGACGCCCCCCACGTACGCGGTGAGGCGCCGGGCCCGTCACCGGTGTTCGAGGACTGGGAACGGCCCCTGCACCAGCGGGCGGCGCGGCTCCTCCCCCCGGGGGACTTCGAACGCCCGGCCGAGGTCGTCGAGTTGTCGGACGGCGACGTCCTCGACGTGGGCGGCGGGGCGCAGGTCGTCCACGTACCGGGGCACACGCACGGCAGTGTCGCGCTGCACCTGCCCCGGTACGGCGTGCTGTTCACCGGCGACACGGTGGCCGCCTCCCCCGTGGACGGCGCCGTGATGCCGGGCGTGTTCAACCTCGACCGGCGCCAGGTCCTCGCCGCCTGCCGCCGGCTGGCCGCTCTGGACGCGGAGGTGGCCTGCTTCGGCCACGGCGAACCGGTGCTCGCGGGGGCGGCGCGGGCACTGCGCTCGGCGGCGGACGCGGCGGACACCGGCGGGGCGCCGCCCGCGGGTGCGGGGGCGGACCGCTGACCGACGGCCGCGGGCCCGGCGCCGCGCCGTGCCCCCGCCGTCAGCCGACCGGCACCCCCGCCTCCAGGTACATCGCCCTCCCGCGCTCGCGTGCCCGCAGCGCCCGCCGCAGCCGTTCGTAGCGGACCGGGGGCAGCAGGTCGGCGGCCTCGGCCTCGGAGGCGAAGCGCCAGCCGCGCAGTTCCGGTCCGGGCAGCAGCAGGCGCCCGGCGGCCGCGGAGTCGAGACGGCCACCGTCGAAGAGCAGCCGCAGACCGCCGAACGCGGGCGGCGCGGGCGGTTCCCAGTCGACGACGAGGAGCGCCGGCACCTCGTCGAGGCGGATCCCGGTCTCCTCGGCGACCTCGCGCATGCCCGCGCGCGCGGGTGCCTCACCGCGCTCCACGACCCCGCCCGGGAACTCCCAGCCCGGCTTGTAGGTCGGGTCGACGAGCAGCACCCGGTCCTGCTCGTCGAAGAGCAGCACACCGGCGGCGACCGTCTCCGCGGTGGGCTCGGGCGTCTGCACGATGTCGCAGGCCGGCACCTCCCCGCTGCCGACCGCCTCGGCGATCCGCAGGGCGGTCTGGTACGGGCTGAGGGTCCCGCTGTCGACCGGGTAGGCGTCGGCGGTGAGCCAGGAGGCGAGGGCCGCCTTGTACGGTTCGATGTGGTCGTACGACCACTGCCGGACGCGCATCTCCCCGTCGGGGAGGTCCGCCGGGACCTCGCGGCCGGCTATGCGTTCCCGCAGGATCGTTTCGGCCGGCGCCAGGAGAATGTGCCGGACCGGTATCCGGCGGGCGGCGAGCCCGCCGAAGATCTCGTCGCGGTACTCCTGGCGCAGCAGGGTCATGGGGACCACGAGGGTCCCGCCGAGCTCGGCGAGCATCGCGGCCGCCGTGTCGATCACGAGCCGTCGCCAGATCGGGAGGTCCTGGAAGTCGCCGACCTGGGCGAGGTGTTTGGGCGGAAGCAGCTGGTCCAGTGCGCCGCCGATGACCTCGGGGTCGAAGAGCGCGCTGTTCGGGATCAGCTCGACCAGTTCACGCGCGGTGGTGGTCTTTCCCGCACCGAACGCGCCGTTGACCCAGACGATCACGTTTCCCCCTCTTCTGCTGGCCCCCTGTGGCTTGCCCGCTCCACCCTGCCACGGAAACCAGCTCCCGTAGAGAACGCGTGGGACATGGGAACGGCGCCGGTGCCCCCGTCCTCCGGGGGAACCGGCGCCGTGCGGTCGCGCCGTGGGAGGTCAGGGCCTGCTGCCCCGGTCCACGTCCAGGTCCACGGTGTTGTCCTCGGCGGCGGTCCGGTCGAGGGCGCCGAGGGCGGCGCCGGCGTCGAGCGGGGCGGCGCCGTCGGCGACCGCGTGCGACGGGGTGACGGCCGCGACGACGAAGCCGGTGGCGAGGGAGGCGAGGGCCAGCATGCTGCGTTTCTTCATACCGGGCTCAACGGGCAAAGCGGCCCCGGGGTCACGCACGGCTTCCGGGACCGCCCGCCCGGCGGCCCTCAGACCCCCGCCACCGCCGCGTCCGTCCTGCCCGTCAGCGCCGCCGCCGCCGCGCCCACCAGGCCCGCGTCCGTACCCATCCGGGCCGGGACCACCGCGAGACGCCGGACGAAGGACAGGGTGGCGTACTCGGTGAGGGCCTTGCGCAGGGGGGTGAAGAGGACCTCGCCGGCCTTGCCCACCCCTCCGCCGATCACGGCGATGTCGATCTCGACGAGCGTCGCGGTGGCGGCGATCCCGGCGGCCAGTGCCCTGGCCGCCCGCTCGAAGGACGCCACGGCCGCCGGGTCCCCGGCCCGTGCGGCGGCGGCCACCGCGACGGCGGAGGTGTCGCCGTCCGGGCCGGGACGCCAGCCGTCGTCCAGGGCCCGGCGGGCGATGTGGGGGCCGCTCGCGATGCGCTCCACGCAGCCGCGCGAACCGCACGGGCACGGGTCGCCGTCGAGGTCCACGCTGATGTGACCGATGTGACCGGCGTTGCCGGTGGGCCCGGGGTGCAGCCGGCCGCCGAGCACCAGGCCGCCGCCGACCCCGGTCGAGACGACCATGCACAGCGCGTTGTCGTGGCCGCGGGCGGCGCCCTGCCAGTGTTCGGCGGCCGTGATCGCCACCCCGTCGCCGATCAGCTCCACGGGCAGGCCACCGGCCGCGTCCCGGACCCGGGCGACGAGCGGGTAGTCCCGCCAGCCGGGCACGTTGACCGGGCTCACCGTGCCGGCGGAGGCGTCCACGGGGCCGGCGCTGCCGATGCCCACCGCCCCGGCGCGCCGCCACAACGGGGACGCGACGAGCTCACCGAGCACCGCCTCGACCGCCCGCATCACGGTCTCCCCGTTCTCCTGCGCGGGCGTCGGCCGCTGGACGCGGACCAGGATCCGGCCCTGGCGGTCCACCAGCGCGCCGGCGATCTTGGTGCCGCCTATGTCGAGCGCGGCCACGAGGTCGGTGTGCATCTGTGTCGGATCTCCCCGTTGAGAACATCGGAAAATCGCCGAGAGCGCCCATGTGCCGCCACAAGGCGACACACGGGGCACGGGCAGCGGCCCGGTCGTGCGGTGAGGTGCGGGCCGGAGCGTGCGTGGGACAGTGTCCCCTGAGCCTGACAACGTTGTCCAGGCTCTATGCTCGACGCCACATCCTCGTACGACCCCATGGACCCACGCATCCCGTGGCCGACAGAACAGGACACCGCACCGTGCCGGAGACGACCCGCCGCACCGACCGCGCCCCAGGGACCCGTTACGGCAACCGCCCGACGATGAAGGACGTGGCCGCGCGTGCCGGGGTCGGCCTCAAGACGGTCTCCCGGGTGGTCAACGGCGAACCCGGGGTCACACCGGAGACGGAGCGCCGGGTGCAGGAGGCGATCGAGGCGCTCGGCTTCCGCCGCAACGACAGCGCGCGCGTGCTGCGCAAGGGCCGCACCGCCAGCATCGGTCTGGTCCTGGAGGATCTCGCGGACCCGTTCTACGGGCCGCTGAGCCGGGCGGTCGAGGAGGTGGCCCGCGCGCACGGGGCCCTGCTGATCAACGGCTCCAGCGCGGAGGACGCCGACCGCGAGCAGGAGCTGGCGCTGGCGCTGTGCGCCCGCCGGGTGGACGGGCTGGTGGTGATCCCGGCCGGCGACGACCACCGCTACCTGGAGCCGGAGATCAAGGCGGGCGTCGCCACCGTCTTCGTGGACCGTCCGGCCGGGCACATCGACGTGGACGTCGTCGTGTCGGACAACTTCGGGGGCGCTCGTGACGGCGTGGGCCACCTCATCGCACACGGACACCGCAGGATCGGTTTCATCGGCGACATGCCCCGCATCCACACCGCGGCCGAGCGGCTGCGCGGCTACCGGACCGCCATGGAGGACGCGGGGATAGCGGTGGCGGACTCCTGGATGTCGCTGGGTGTCACCGACCCGGAGCGGGTGCGCCGGGCGGCCGAGGAGATGCTCTCGGGACCGGACCCGGTCACCGCGATCTTCACCGGCAACAACCGGGTGACGGTCACCGTGATCCGGGTGCTGGCCCGGCACGCCCGCCGGGTCGCCCTCGTCGGCTTCGACGACATCGAGCTCGCCGACCTGCTCCAGCCCGGTGTCACGGTCGTCGCCCAGGACGCGGCGGCCCTCGGCCGGACCGCGGCCGAGCGGCTGTTCCGCCAGCTGGACGGCACCCTGCTCGCTCCGGAGCGCATCGAGTTGCCCACCCGGCTGATCACCCGCGGCTCCGGCGAGCTGCCCCCGGCGGACTGAGCGGGCGGCGGTCGTGCGCGCGGGGCACCCGGCCGTCCGCCGGGCGGGAGCGGGTGACGGCCCGCGGCCCGGAGCGGTGTGCGGGGTCCGAGCGGTACGGACGTCCTGATGCCGGCGCGTCGCCTGCGCCGCCGCCGAGGCGGGGCGCGGGCGACGGGCGGACGGGTCAGGGCCGGGTGCCGTCGGGTTCCCAGCGCAGCAGGTCGCCCGGCTGGCACTCGAGCACGTCGCAGAGCGCGGCGAGGGTCGTGAAGCGCACCGCCTTGGCGCGGCCGTTCTTGAGCACCGCCAGATTGGCCGGTGTGATGCCGACGCGTTCGGCGAGCTCGCCCACGGACATCTTCCGCTTGGCCAGCATCACGTCGATGTCGACGGCGATCGGCATCAGATCACCTCGGCCAGTTCGGCCCGCATCCGCGACGCCTCGACGTCGCGCGCGACGGCCTGCGCCAGCAGCATCCGCAGGACGAGTACGACCAGGGCGATGCCCAGGATCGCCAGACCGGCCCCGCCCAGCAGTGCCACGATGCCCGGGGCCACGGCCTCGCCGGGCGCGAGGAGCGCCCCGAGCGCGAACACCAGCAGCGCCGCGGCGACGAACGCGCCGATGACGGTGTGCACGTAGCGGAAGGCGGCGTGGGAGAAGACGGTCCCGCGCCGCACCATCGTCACCAGCCGCCAGACGCAGACCAGGACGACCTGGGCCGTCACGACGCCGAGGACCACGATGAGGAGGAACGGGACGCGCAGGTGGGAGTGGTCCGCGTCCAGCCCTTCGAGGTCGCTCGCCATCAGCGGCACCATCACCGCCTGGATCCCCAGGGAACCCGCCAGCAGCGCCACCATCACGGTGCGCAGCGCGAGCACGGTCAGCCGTCCCATCACCCCTCCTTGAATCGAATCACGATGGAAAGCTATCGAAATTCGATAGGCAAGGCAAGGGGGTGCGACCCGGATCACCGCGCGAGGCCCTCCAGGCCGGCGCGGGACAGCGAGGTCGGGCGCGCCGCCTCGGCGGCGTCCAGGGCACCGCGGTCCAGGCCGCGCGGCAGATGTCCGGCGGCGGCCCTGGCGGTGGCGGGCTCGTCCGGGACGTCGCCGACGGCCCGGACGACGTACCGGGCGCGTCGGGCGTCGGCCGGATCCCGGTCACACCCGGCGCCACGGTGCACCGGGCTCCGGCCGGCCCGCTCGCGTCGGCCGGCCGGTTCCCGGGCGCCACCCGCCGGTGCGGTCCGTCCCGCCCCCGTGACGCGCCGAGGCCCCCGCGACCGGAGCGGTCGCGGGGGCCTCGTACGGCTTCGGGGTGATCAGCCCTTGCGGGCCTTGATCTCCTCGGTGAGCTGGGGCACGACGTCGAACAGGTCGCCGACGACGCCGTAGTCGACCAGGTCGAAGATCGGGGCCTCGGCGTCCTTGTTGACGGCCACGATGGTCTTCGAGGTCTGCATGCCGGCCCGGTGCTGGATCGCGCCGGAGATGCCGGAGGCGATGTACAGCTGCGGCGAGACCGACTTGCCGGTCTGGCCGACCTGGTTGGTGTGCGGGTACCAGCCGGCGTCGACGGCGGCGCGCGAGGCGCCGACGGCCGCGCCGAGCGAGTCGGCGAGCGCCTCGATGATCGAGAAGTTCTCCGCGCCGTTGACACCGCGGCCGCCGGAGACCACGATCGCGGCCTCGGTCAGCTCCGGACGGCCGGTCGACTCGCGCGGCGTGCGGCCGGTGACCCTGGTGCCGGTCGCCTGGGCGGAGAACGTCACCGACAGGGCCTCGACGCCGCCTGCGGCCGGGGCGGCCTCCACGGCGGCCGAGTTCGGCTTGACCGTGATGACCGGGGTGCCCTTGGAGACACGGGACTTGGTGGTGTAGGAGGCGGCGAACACCGACTGGGTGGCCACCGGGCCCTCGTCGCCGGCCTCCAGGTCGACGGCGTCGGTGATGACGCCGGAGCCGAGGCGCAGCGCCAGGCGGGCGGCGATCTCCTTGCCCTCGGTGGAGGAGGGGACCAGGACGGCGACCGGGGAGACGGCCTCGTGGGCGGCCTGCAGGGCGTCCACCTTCGGCACGACCAGGTAGTCGGCGTACTCGGCGGCCTCGTGGGTGAGGACCTTCACCGCGCCGTGCTCGGCGAGCGCGGCGGCGGTGTCGCCGGCGCCGTTGCCCAGCGCGACGGCGACCGGCTCGCCGATGCGGCGGGCCAGGGTCAGCAGCTCCAGGGTGGGCTTGCGGACGGCACCGTCCACGTGGTCGACGTAGACGAGAACTTCAGCCATGGGACTTCTTCTCTCCTGCTTGCGAAGGGTGAGGGGCGGGAAGCGAGTGGAGCCTCGGACTCGGACGAGCTCCTGGCTCGAGAGGCCGTGTCAGACGAACTTTCGCTCCGCGAGGAAGGCGGCGAGCTGCTTGCCGCCCTCGCCCTCGTCCTTGACGATCGTGCCGGCGGTGCGGGCCGGACGCTCGGTCGCCGACTCGACGACCGTGTAGGCGCCCTCGAGGCCGACCTCGTCCTCGTCGATGTCGAGGTCGGACAGGTCCCAGGACTGGACCGGCTTCTTCTTGGCCGCCATGATGCCCTTGAAGGACGGGTAACGGGCCTCACCCGACTGGTCGGTGACCGACACGACGGCCGGGAGGGAGGCCTCGAGCTGCTCGGAGGCGGTGTCGCCGTCACGGCGGCCCTTGACCGTGCCGCCCTCGACGGACACCTCGGACAGCAGGGTCACCTGCGGCACGCCCAGACGCTCGGCGAGCAGCGCCGGTACGACGCCCATGGTGCCGTCGGTGGAGGCCATGCCGGAGATGACCAGGTCGTAGCCGGCCTTCTCGACGGCCTTGGCCAGGACCAGGGAGGTGCCGATGGCGTCGGTGCCGTGCAGGTCGTCGTCCTCGACGTGGATGGCCTTGTCGGCGCCCATGGACAGCGCCTTGCGCAGGGCGTCCTTGGCGTCCTCCGGGCCCACCGTCAGCACGGTGATCTCCACGTCGTCGTCGGAGTTCTCCGAGATCTGCAGCGCCTGCTCGACCGCGTACTCGTCCAGTTCGGAGAGCAGACCGTCCACGTCGTCCCGGTCGACGGTCAGGTCATCGGCGAAGTGCCGGTCGCCAGTGGCGTCGGGCACGTACTTCACGGTGACAACGATCCTCAAGCTCACGCCGGCTCTCCTACTGCATCGTCATTTCTGGCTGCCTGCCTGCAGGCAGCATAGGCGCCTGAAGCGGGCGTTCCCGGTCGGGGCGGCCCGCGCTCCGAACGAAATATTACTCGTCAGTACACCCAGTTCCTTCCCGCTAAGCAAGCGCTTTGAACTGTGACCTTCGCAACGCAGCGTAACCGGAACTCGACGGGTCCGCGACCAGGCGGAACGGTCTCAGTCGCGCAGGCCGTTGAAGCGTCCCTGGTGGTAGAGGAGCGGGCGGCCGTGACCGGTGGGATCACCGAGCAGGACCTCGGCGATCACGATCCGGTGGTCACCCGCGGGCACCCGGGCCACCACCTTGCACACCATCCAGGCCGGCACGTCGTCCAGCACCGGAACCCCCTCCGGTCCCTCCCGCCAGGCGGTGGCCGGGCCGAAGCGGTCCGCGCCGCTGCGCGCGAAGGTCGCCGCCAGTTCCTGCTGGTGCTCCCCGAGGACGTGCACCCCGACGTGGTCGCTCGTCGCGATCGCGGGCCAGCTGGAGCCGCCGGCGCCGACGCCGAAGGACAGCATCGGGGGCTCGGCGGAGACGGAGGCGAGGGAGGTGGCGGTGAAGCCGACCGGACCGCGACGGCCGCGCGCGGTGATCACGGCGACGCCCGCCGCGTGCCTGCGGAAGACGGAGCGCAACAGCTCGGGCGAGGCCGGCCGGGCGGTGCCGAGGCCGGACGCGGCCGTCATGGAACCGTCCTTCCGCGAGAGGTGACGAGCGGGTTCGCGACTGCTCACCGGCCCGGTCGGCGCGCACGCGCGGCGCGGGCGGCGGCCGGCGCACGGCCGGGGACCCGCCGGGGGCGAAGGAGTTCCGAAGACATGGGGCCAGGCTGACGACGGGTGGCATGCCCAGTCAAGTCGGTCCCGTGATGTGGGAGAAGCCTCACCAGGGGCCGCCCGGCCCTCACAGCGCCTCCCCGAGCGCGGCGATCACATCGGCCTTGCGCGGCTGCCCGGTCGCGCGCCGCACGGTCCGGCCGGCGGCGTCGAGCACCAGCACGGTCGGCGTCCTCACGACCTCCAGGCGGCGCACGAGGTCCAGGTGGGCCTCGGCGTCGATCTCCGCGTGGGTCACGCCCGGCACCAGTGCGGCCACCTCGGCGAGCACCCTCCGGGTCGCCCGGCAGGGCGCGCAGAAGGCGCTGGAGAACTGCACCAGGGTGGCGCGCTCCCCCAGCCGGACCCCCAGCCCGGCCCACGGCTCCCCCGCTCCGGGTCGTCGCCCCTCGTCCTGATCCCGCACTCGTCCGCTCCCACCGTGTTCCCGCGCCGTGTTCTCGCCGTCAACGGCTTCCAGCGCCGCCGGGAGCGCGGGCATTCCCGGCCGCACGCACAAAGCCCGAGGTGGATCAAGGGGTGGACGTGACGAGAATCTCGCCTCCGACGGGCGTCAGGACTGGTTCACCGGCCGTTCTTGGGGCACCATCTGCGACAAGCCGTAAACCTACGGCTGCGTAACTTCGACTGGGAGCCTCCTCCCCAGGCACAGAAGGAAGGGTTCCGACCCGCCCATGGCAGAACTCGTCTACCGGCCCGTCGTCGGTTTCGCCCGCACCCTGTTCAAGGTGTGGGACCTCAAGATCGACTGCCAGGGGTCGGAGAACATACCGCGCTCGGGCGGCGCCGTACTGGTGAGCAATCACATCAGCTATCTGGACTTCGTCTTCAACGGTCTGGCGGCGCTCCCCCAGAAACGGCTCGTCCGCTTCATGGCGAAGGAGTCGGTCTTCCGGCACCGGATCTCCGGTCCGCTGATGCGCGGCATGAAGCACATCCCGGTGGACCGCACACAGGGCGAGGCGGCGTACGAGCACGCCCTGCGGTCGCTGCGGTCGGGGGAGGTCGTGGGCGTCTTCCCGGAGGCGACGATCTCGCAGTCGTTCACGCTGAAGAGCTTCAAGTCGGGTGCCGCGCGTCTGGCGCAGGAGGCCGGCGTGCCGCTGGTCCCGATGGCGGTGTGGGGCACGCAGCGGCTGTGGACCAAGGGCCACCCGCGCAACTTCGGGCGCAGCCACACCCCGATCACCCTCCGCGTGGGCGAGGCGGTCGAGGCGTCCAGGGACAAGTACGCGGGCGCGATCACCCGGCAGCTGCGCGAGCGGGTGCAGGAGCTGCTGGAGGCCGCGCAGCGCGCCTATCCGGTGCGCCCCAAGGGTCCGGACGACACCTGGTGGATGCCGGCCCACCTCGGCGGCACCGCCCCGACGCCGGAACAGGTCCGCGCGGCCGAGGCCCACTGACGGCGGCCGCCGCAGCCGCGCCGCAGGGCGGCTGCGGCGGCTATTGCGGCATGCCCTCGTCCCCGAGCGCGGTGGGCAGCGTCCGCCACAGGTGCGGGCGGTCGGCGGCGGACCTCAGGGCGTTCAGTACGACCGGGTGCGGCGCGGCGTACAGGACCGGATGGTCGGTCTCGCCGGACGCCGGATCGGGAGCGAAGGCCAGCCGCTCGCCGTCCAGCGAGAACCGCGCGTCCACCCCGGGCTTGTTGCCCCGCGGGTCCTGCCGGTGCCAGGCGCCGTTGAAGCGGACGGCGACCAGGCCGTGCACCACGCCGAGGTTCTGGTAGCAGAGGGCGGTCGGGATGTCCTCGGCCCGCAGCAGCGCGGCCAGCGCGTGGGCCTTGGCGTAGCAGACGCCGGTGCCCTGCTCCAGGACGTCGGAGGCGCGCCAGGTGACCCGGAGGTCTCCGGAGTCCTGGGAGTGCGGGATGGCGTCGCGCACGAAATCGAAGGCCGCCCGCGCATAATCATACGAGTCGGTCGCCCCGGCGGCGAGGCGCGCCGCCGTCCGGCGGACCAGCGGATGGTGATGGTCGATCGCCTCGTCGGCGGCCAGATAGGCGGAGAGGTCCGGGGTTTCCTGGATCAGCTGCATACCGCCGGAGCATAGGTGTGCGATCGACCGGAGGTCAATGAATTTCCGGTCGATCGCATACCTATGCATGCACTGCTAGCGGGCCATCTCCTCCTTGAGCGCCGCCACGAACATGTCCACGTCGTCCTCGGTGGTGTCGAAGGCGCACATCCAGCGGACGTCGCCGGCCGCCTCGTCCCAGAAGTAGAAGCGGAACCGCTTCTGCAGCCGCTCGCCCACGTCGTGCGGCAGCCGCGCGAAGACCGCGTTGGCCTGCACCGGGTAGAGGATCTCCACGCCGTGCACGGCGCGCACGCCCTCGGCCAGGCGCTGGGCCATCTCGTTGGCGTGCCGGGCGTTGCGCAGCCACAGGTCGCGGGCGAGCAGGGCCTCCAGCTGCACCGAGACGAAGCGCATCTTGGACGCGAGCTGCATGGACAGCTTGCGCAGGTGCTTCAGGTGCCGGATGCCGTCCGGGTTCAGCACCACGACCGCCTCGCCGAACAGGGCGCCGTTCTTGGTGCCGCCCAGCGAGAGCAGGTCGACGCCGGCCGCGTTGGTGAAGGCGCGCATCGGCACGTCCAGCGCGGCGGCGGCGTTGGCCAGCCGGGAGCCGTCCACGTGCACCTTCATGCCGTGCGCGTGGGCGTGCTCGCAGATGGCGCGGATCTCGTCCGGGGTGTACACCGTGCCCAGCTCGGTGGCCTGCGCCAGGGAGACCACCTGGGGCATCGCCCGGTGCTCGTCGTCCCAGCCGTACGCCTGCCGGTCGATCAGCTCCGGGGTGAGCTTGCCGTCCGGGGTGGGCACGGTGAGCAGCTTGATGCCGCCGACCCGCTCCGGGGCCCCGCCCTCGTCCACGTTGATGTGGGCGCTCTCGGCGCAGATCACCGCGCCCCAGCGGTCGGTGACCGCCTGGAGCGCGACGACGTTGGCGCCGGTGCCGTTGAAGACCGGGAACGCCTCGGCGGTGGGCCCGAAGTGGCTGCGGACCACCTGCTGGAGGTTCTCGGTGTACGCGTCCTCGCCGTACGCGACCTGGTGCCCGCCGTTGGCCACGGCCAGGGCGGCGAGCACCTCCGGGTGGACCCCGGCGTAGTTGTCGCTGGCGAAACCGCGGACGTCCGGGTCGTGATGACGACGCGCGTCGGTCCTCGGCGGGTTCACGGCTTCTCGGTCAGCCACAGACGGTTTCCGTTCACTTCCGCGGCGGGCTCGTCCCAGACGCCGACGATGGCCTCGGCCAGGTCCTTGACGTCCGTGAAGCCCGCGAACTTCGCGTTGGGGCGGTCGGCGCGCATCGCGTCGTGCACCAACGCCTTCACCACCAGGATGGCAGCCGCCGACGTCGGCCCCTGTTCGCCCCCGGCCTTGCGGAAGTAGTCGGCCATGGCGAGCGTCCACGCCTCGGCGGCGGCCTTGCCGGCCGCGTACGCGGCGTTGCCCGCGGTCGGTTTGGTGGCGCCGGCGGCGCTGATCAGGACGTACCGGCCGCGGTCGCTGCGCTGGAGCGCCTCGTGGAAGGCGAGACTGGTGTGCTGCACGGTGCGCACCAGCAGCAGCTCCAGGAAGTCCCAGTCGTCCAGGCTGGTCTTGGTGAAGGTCTCGCTGCCGCGCCAGCCGCCGACGAGGTGGACCAGGCCGTCGACCCGGCCGAACTCCTTCTCGGTGCGGGCGGCCCACTCGCGGGTGGAGTCCAGGTCCAGCAGGTCGACCGTGTCACCGGTGACGGTGGCGCCGCCGTGCGCGTAGCGCGCCGCGTCCACGGCCTCCGCCAGCCGCTCCGGATCGTTGTCCGAGCCGACGACGGTCGCTCCCGCCTCGGCCAGCCTGAGCAGTGCCGCCCGGCCCGCGGGTCCCCCCGCTCCGGCCACCGCGATCACCGCACCGTCGAGCGCCCCGTTCCCCATGGTTCCCGCCTCCTGAGCAGTTGTGGTCTCGCGATCGCTCACGCGGCGACCCGCTCGGCACCGTCCCTGCGGATCCCCTTGGTGGAGGCGATCACGTTCTTCAGCTTCTTGGACAGTGCCTCATAGAACATGCTCAGCGGAAACTCGTCCGGAAGCACGTCATCGACGAGTTTGCGTGGCGGCTGCGTCAGGTCGAGGGCGTCGGGGCCCTTGGCCCACGTGGAGCCGGGGTGCGGGGAGAGGTAGGTGGAGACCAGCTCGTACCCGGCGAACCAGTGGACGAGCTTGGGGCGGTCGATGCCGTCGCGGTAGAGCGCCTCGATCTCCGCGCAGAGCCGGTTGGTGACCTGCGGGGCGCGCTCCCAGTCGATGGAGAGCTTGTTGTCGGTCCAGCGGACGACGTCGTGCTTGTGCAGGTAGGCGAAGAGCAGCTGGCCGCCGAGGCCGTCGTAGTTGCGCACGCGCTCACCGGTGACCGGGAAGCGGAACATCCGGTCGAAGAGCACCGCGACCTGCACGTCACGGGCCTGCGGGACGCCGTCGCCGGCCAGCCCCACCGCCTCCTTGAAGGCGGTGAGGTCGCAGCGCAGCTCCTCCAGGCCGTACATCCAGAACGGCTGGCGCTGCTTGATCATGAACGGGTCGAAGGGCAGGTCGCCGTGGCTGTGGGTGCGGTCGTGGACCATGTCCCAGAGCACGAACGCCTCTTCGCAGCGCTTCTGGTCGTGCACCATCGCGGCGACGTCCTCGGGCAGTTCCAGGCCCAGGACGTCGACGGCGGCCTCGGTGACGCGGCGGAAGCGGGCGGCCTCGCGGTCGCAGAAGATGCCGCCCCAGGTGAAGCGCTCGGGGGCCTCGCGCACCGCGATCGTCTCGGGGAAGAGGACGGCGGAGTTGGTGTCGTAGCCCGGGGTGAAGTCCTCGAAGGTGATGCCGCAGAACAGCGGGTTGTCGTAGCGGGTGCGCTCCAGCTCGGCCAGCCAGTCGGGCCAGACCATGCGGAACACGACCGCCTCGAGGTTGCGGTCCGGGTTGCCGTTCTGGGTGTACATCGGGAAGACGACCAGGTGCTGCAGGCCGTCCTCGCGGTGCGCGGCCGGCTGGAAGGCCAGCAGCGAGTCGAGGAAGTCGGGCACCTCGAAGCCGCCCTCGGCCCAGCGGCTCAGGTCCTTCGCCAGGGCCTCGTGGTAGGCGCGGTCGTGCGGGAGCAGCGGGGAGAGCTCCTCGACGGCGCCGATCACGGTGCGCACCGCGCGCTCGGCGTCCTCGCGGGCCGGGGCGTCCTCGGCGTCGAAGTCGACCGACCCGTCCTTGGCCTGCCAGGGCCGGATCCGCTCCACGGCATCCTTGAGCACGGGCCACGCCGGGTGCTCCACCACCCTGGTCGCCGAAGGAACCTGCCCCTCGGCACCCACCTGCACAAGAATTTCCGTCATGTCCCATCCTCCACAGGAGAACCTCGCGTCAGCAGACCGTATACATATGAGGTTTCTCCCAGCAAGGGGAGCCTCGGGAAAATATCCTGCCTCACCCCTACACTGACCGCATTTTTTCCTGCGAAACACCGGTGCGGGCGGCGGTGCCCACGATCCGGGTTCATCCTCTGGACGCGGCGGGCACAGGCGATACGGTCCAGGAGGGCCGTGGGCACGCGGTCCCCCCGCCGCCGTCGACGGAAGCGAGTCGGATCTTGAACTTCCTCACCATCGGTCACCGCGGAGTCATGGGCGTCGAACCCGAGAAC
Organism: Streptomyces sp. NPDC126497; assembly: GCF_040302425.1. Taxonomy (NCBI): domain Bacteria; kingdom Bacillati; phylum Actinomycetota; class Actinomycetes; order Kitasatosporales; family Streptomycetaceae; genus Streptomyces; species Streptomyces sp. NPDC126497. The sequence continues at coordinate 34,845 of NZ_JBEORT010000015.1, read as the reverse complement.
ACCCTCCGGTCCTTCGTCGCCGCCCAGGAAGCGGGCCTCGACGTCATCGAACTCGACCTGCACCTGAGCAAGGACGGCGCACTCGTCGTCATGCACGACACGGAGGTGGACCGCACCACGGACGGCACGGGCGCGATCGCCGACAAGACCCTCGCCGAGCTGCGCGCCCTGGACGCCGGGCGGGGCGAGCGGATTCCCGTCCTCGAGGAGGTGCTCGACGCCGTCCGGGCGCCTCTGCAGGCCGAGATCAAGGACGTCCGGGCGGCACGGGCGCTGGCCGGGGTGATGAACGGACGGGACCTGGCCGGCCGGGTCGAGGTGTCCTCGTTCCACGACGAGGCGATCGCGGAGATCGCCCGCCTGGTGCCCGGCGTGCGTACGGCGCTCATCGCCAGCCGCTACGGCCCCGACATCGTGGACCGGGCGGTCGGGGCGGGCGCCGCCACCGTCTGCCTCAACATCCGCCGGCTCACCCTGGAGACCGTGGAGCAGGCGCGGAAGGCCGGGCTGCGGATCATCGGCTGGGTGGTGAACACCCAGGACCACCTCAGACTGGCCCGGGCCCTGGGACTCGACGGCGCCACCACCGACTACCCGGAGATCAAGCGCACCGGCCGCTTCACGGCGTGAGCCGTCAGACCAGCTCCTTCACCAGCAGCTCGAACTCCAGGTCGTCCCGCTGCGGAACGCCGAAGCGCTCGTCGCCGTACGGGAAAGGCGTCATCCGTCCCGTACGGCGGTAGCCGCGCCGCTCGTACCAGGCGATCAGGTCCTCCCGCACGGAGATCACCGTCATGTGCATCTCGCTCGCGCCCCAGGTCCCGCGGGCCTGACGCTCCGCCTCCGCGATGACCGCACTGCCCAGTCCGGCGCCCTGCAGGGCGGGGCTGACCGCGAACATCCCGAAGTAGGCGTGCGCGCCACGGTGCTCCAGCTGGCAGCAGGCGACCACGCGGCCGGCGCGCTCCACCGCGAGCAGCCGGCTGTCCGGCGCCCTGATGACCTCCAGCACCCCCTCCGGGTCGGTCCGCTGCCCCTGGAGGATGTCCGCCTCGGTGGTCCACCCGGCCCGGCTGGACTCGCCCCGGTACGCCGACTCGATCAGCGCGACGAGGACGTCCACATCGGCGTCGGTCGCGTCGCGGAAGGTCAGTGCGGTGTCGGTGGCGGATCCCATGGGCACGTCTCCGGTTCGTCTGGCGCCTTCCGGCGCGGCTCGGGCGGGAAAGAGACTAACCCGGCCACTACGCTCGGCCGCATGGTGCACGTACTCAGCAGCCGCGTCCTGCTCCGCCCCACCGACCCCGACCGCTCCCGCGCCTTCTACGGGGAGCGGCTGGGCCTCGCCGTCCACCGCGAGTTCGGCACCGGCCCGGAACGCGGCACCGTCTACTTCCTCGGCGGCGGGTTCCTGGAGCTCTCGGGCCGCGCGGACCCCTCCCCGGCGGCGTCCTCGTCCCCTGACGTGCGGCTGTGGCTCCAGGTCGAGGACGTCGCGGCGGCGCACGGGGAGCTGGCGGCCCGGGGCGTCGACATCGTCCGTCCCCCGGTGCGGGAGCCGTGGGGCCTGATCGAGATGTGGATCGCGGACCCGGACGGCACACCGATCGTGCTGGTCGAGGTCCCGGCCGAACACCCGCTCCGGTACCGGCCGGGCGTCTAGGGAGCCCGCTCCCTCCCCTGCCGGTTCCGCGCCGGATGGCCGGCGCCCGGGGCCGGGCTTAGCGTGCTGGGGAAGGAAGGGAGCGCCATGGGACAGTCCGCGCCGGTGACCGGCGGGCCCTGCTGGGTCGAGCTGGGGACCACCGATCCGGAGTCCGCCCGGCGGTTCTACACGCGGTTGTTCGGCTGGCGCCCCGAGACGGACCCGCGGCGGGAGCCGGGCGGCTACACGGTCGCGTACCTCGGTGACGCGGCGGCCGCCGCGCTGACGCCGCTGTACCAGCCGTCGCAGCCGGTGGCCTGGAGCGTGTCGTTCGCGGTGGCCGACGCCGACGCCGCCCTCCGTGCGGTGGCGGCGGCGGGCGGGCAGCCGCTGCTCGGCCCGACGGACGTGTTCGACGCCGGTCGCTTCGCGGTGGCCGCCGATCCCACCGGCGCCGTCTTCCAGCTGTGGCAGGCGGGCGCCTTCCCGGGCGCGGGGGTGTCCGGCGTGCCCGGGTCCCTGGGCTGGGTGGAGCTGATGACGCGGGCGCCGCGGCAGGCCGTGTCGTTCTACACCGCCGTGTTCGGCTGGAGCGTGGGCGCCTCCCCGCGGTACCCGCGGTGGGGCGTCGGCGGCGCGGACTTCGGCGGCATGGTGACGATGGACGACAAGTTCCCGCACGAGGTGCCCGCGCACTGGCTGCCGTACTTCGCCGTCGACGACGTGGACGACGCCGCGGTGACGACCACGACGGCGGGGGGCACGGTGCTGATGGAGCCCGTCTCGCCCCCGGAGGGCCCGCGCATCGCGGTGCTCCGCGACCCGCAGGGGGCGATGTTCGGCGTGCGCCGGGCGGCGGACGGGAGGTGAGCCGGGGACCGGCCCGCGGCCGTCACGCCCGCAGCGCGCCCAGGCGTCCCTCCAGGCGGCCGAGCAGCTCGCCGAGCAGCGCGGCGAGCTCGCCGCGCTCCGTGCCGTCCAGGCCGGACAGGACGGCGGTCTCGTAGGCGAGCTGCGCGGGCAGGATGCCGTCGACCAGGTCGCGTCCGGCGTCGGTGAGACGGACGTGGGCGACCCGGCGGTCGCGGGTGTCGCCGCGCCGTTCCACCAGCCCGCGTTCGCCGAGCTGCTTGAGGCGTTTGGTGACGGCGGCGCCCGAGGAGAACGTCTCGCGGGCCAGCTCGCCGGGCGTCAGCTCGTGGCCGGTGCGGCGCAGCGCGCCCAGCAGGTCGAACTCCGGGCGGGTCAGCCCCTCCCGGCGCAGCGGGGCGTCCTCCGCCTGCTGGAGGAGGGCGGCGCAGCGGTTGATGCGGCCGATGACCTCCATGGGGCCGGTGTCGAGGTCCGGGTGGACGGCCCGCCACTGCCGGACGACGGCGGCGACGGTGTCCTCCCGCGAGCGTGCGGGCGTGCCCCCGCCGGCCACCGCCGGCGCCCCGCCGTCGGCCGCCGCCGGTCCTTCGGTCGCCGTCATGGCCGTACGTCCTCCGTGTGCGCGTTCGTGTCCGTGCCGGGGTCCGGGAGCAGCCCCAGGCGTCGTACCGTCGCCGCGAGCGTACGGTGTCCCGCCTGTTCGACGAGCACGACCCGCTCCTGGGCCGGCGCGCGCTGCCACCACTCGCCGGAGGCGGCGTCGGCGGTGGCCCGCAGCTCGACGAGGGCGGCGGCGAGGTCGCGGCGGGCGGCGTCCAGGGCGGCGGGGACGGGCCGGGGTCCGGCCAGGAGGCGCGCGGCGTGTTCGCGCGCGCGGTCGGCCGTGGTGAGCGCCCGTTCCACGCGGTCGCCCGCCCGCCGGTTGGTGACGGCCAGCGCGGCGGCGAAGCCGACCAGGGCGCCGACGACGGTGTCCGCCACGCGTTCGGTGATCAGATCACCGGGCCGCTGGTGGCCGGCGAACTCGGTGACCAGCAGCGCCAGCGGGGTCACGCAGACGGTGCCGAGCCAGTAGTTGCGGCCGATGAGCGCCTCGGCGCCGAAGTTGCACAGCAGGCAGCAGAGCACCAGGGCGAGCGGGCCGAGGTGGGCGACGGGGACGAGGACGGCGAAGAGCAGCACACCGGCGAGGTTGCCCACGACGCGCTGGACGGCCCGGCTCCAGGTGAGGGCGATGTTGACCTGATAGAGCGAGGCGGCGGTGACCAGGGCCCAGTAGGGGCGGCCGATTCCGAGGGCGAGCGAGGCGTAGCCGGCGAGGGCGCAGCCGAGGGCGGTGCGCACGGCGACGGGGGTGAGCGGGCCGAGCCCGGCCCACGGGGAGCGCGGCGGGGCGGCGCGCTCGGCGGCCACGCCGAGGAGTTCACCGGCGTCCGCGCGGAAGTCGCCGGCGCGCGGGACGGCGCCGTTGCCGCGCAGCGCGCGGGCCCAGGCACGCAGGCGTACGGGATCGGCCTCGGCGGGCGCGGCGAGGGCGACCTCGGCGCGGACCACGAGCCGTTCGAGGGCGCGGCGGGTGGCGGAGGGCCGGTCGCCGGCGGAGAGCAGGGTCTGCCAGGCGGCGCGCACGGCGGCATGGGCGGCGGCGCGGGCTCCGGTGTGACCGTCGCCTGCGCCGGCGGTCTCGGCGTACGCGGCGACGGCGTTCAGCGCCTGGCCGGTGGCGCGGCGTTCGGGGCCGTGCGGCCGGAACGGCGCGGGTGCCATGCCCACCAGGCAGGCCCAGACACCGGCCGCGGCGGCGAGCCCGAGGTGGCCGGGGACCTGGCCGGGGGTCTGGGGCATGAACAGCGCGGCGGAGCTGACGAAGACGAGGATCACATGGCCGGGCGGGCCGATGCGGGTGGCGTCGCACAGCGTCTTCTGCGCGGCGGCCAGGACGGCGCCGACGGTGACCAGGACGACGGCGTTCGCGGTGAGCGAGGCGGCGACCAGGGCCGCGGCGAGGCCGGCGATCATGCCGAGCACCACCCACGCCAGCGTCCTGGCCCGGGCGGCGTACGGGCGGTTGTGGGCGTAGAGGGCGCACAGGGATCCCGCCATGGTGTACATCGCGAGGTCGAGCCGGCCGAGGGCCACCAGGAGCAGATTGGGCGGTGCGACCGCGGCGACCACGCTGAGGGCGGGCTTGAACCAGATGTCGGACGGCCGCCCGAGGCGCAGCGGGGCGGCGAGCGGGAGACGCCGGGCGGCCTTCGGGACGGTGGGGGTGGGGACGGCACTGCGCATGGAGAACAACGTTAGCAGGTGTTTTACCTGTAAAAAATGCGGGCCGTCCCGTCGTGCTCCCCCGGACGCCCCCCCCCGCACTCCCGTGCGCTCGGGTGCCCGCCACCGGGGCCGGGCATGCCATGACCGACCGTCGAGCGGGTCGAGGGGGAGGTTCGGGTGCACGGACCGGCGTCGTCCGGCTGGCTGCTGGTCGCGCTCTGCGCAGTGACCGGCGCCTACTGTCTGCTGCGCATGCGCAGCCGTGTGGCGGAGCAGCGCCGCGCCGCGGGCGGCGAGGCGCTCATGGGTTTCGGCATGGCCGTGATGGCCGTGCCCGCGGCGGCGTTCACCCCGCCGGCGTGGGCCTGGCCGGCCTTCGCGGTGGTGTTCGGCGCGGCCGGGCTGCAGGCGTTGTGGGCGGCCCGCGCCGGCCTCCGCCACCTGCACCATCTGGTGGGTGCCGTGGCGATGGTGCACATGGCGGTGACCATGGCCTCCTCCACCGGGCAGGGGCACGGGCACGGCGGCTCGGGCACCCCCCTGCTGACCGGGGTCCTGCTGCTCTACTTCGTCGCGTACGTGCTCGCCACCGGCGTACGGCTGGTGCCCGTGGCCGCCGTGGCGGGCAGCGGCCGGGACGCCGGCTGGGGCGACCGGCCGGAGCTGGCGCGGGCCTGCCGGCTGTCCATGGGGATCGCGATGGTGGCGATGCTGCCGGCGATGTGAGGGCGGGACGCGTGGTGCGGCGGTGACCGCGCGGGGCCGTCGACCGCGTCACCCGGGTCCGGGGGCATGGACGGGCCCGTGGAGGGCAGACGCTGGACCGCAGGGGCCGGCACGGGCCCGGAAAGACACGGCAGGAACGGGACAGGGGTCCCGGACGTCGGCGTTCGGAGAGGATCGCGCCATGCACACCCCTCACGCCGCATCCCCGCCCAGGCCACCGGAGCACCGCCCGGTCACCCTCTTCACCGGAGTGCTCGCGCTGTGCTCGGCGCTGTTGCTGACGCTGGTCGGCGCCGAGTGGCGTCCGCTGCTCGAGCTGGACGCCGACGTCGCCCGGACCACCCACCGCTGGGCGGTCGAGGAGCGGGGGCTGACGCAGGCGTCCCGCGTCCTGACGGACTGGGTCTGGGATCCGTGGACGATGCGGGCGCTGTGCGGCGCGGCGGCGGTGCTGCTGGTCCGGCGGTGCGCGGATTCGTGGTCGGCGCTCTGGCTGGTGCTGACGGTCGCCGTCGGAACGGCGGTGCAGCAGGGGCTGAAGGCCGCGCTGGACCGCGCCCGCCCGGTCTGGCCCGACCCGGTGGACTCCGCGCACTACGCGGCGTTCCCGTCGGGGCACGCCATGACCGCGACGGTCGTCTGCGGTCTGCTGCTGTGGTTGCTGCGCCGTCACGGGGCGGGCCGCGTCCTGTGGCGCACGGCGCTGGTCGTGGCGGTCCTCTCGGTGACCGGTGTCGGCCTCACCCGGGTCTGGCTCGGCGTCCACTGGCCGACGGACGTCCTCGGCGGCTGGCTGATCGGCGCCCTGGTGGTCGTCGCGGCCGTGGGGATCCACCGGCGGCGCCGCCCGGCGCACCGGTGAGGCCGGCGCACCGGAGCCGGCCGGCCGGAGCCGGTGGGCCGAGGCCGCTTCCCCGTGTCCAAGACCGTTCACCTCGGGCGATCCCCCGCGTCGCCCGAGGTGAACGGCATCCCGGAAAGGCCCCCGAGGGGGCCGGACCGGATGCGCTGAGTATAGTTGGCTGGCAGCCAGTCAACGCAGGAGTCCAGCATGTCCCCGCGCAGCGCCCTGGTCAATGAAGAGTTGCGGAGGCGTTCGAAGGAGCGGCTTCTGCACGCCGCCGTGGAGCTGGTCGACGAGCACGGGTACGAGGCGACGACGCTGGGCGACATCGCCGACCGGGCGGGCTCCGCGCGGGGCCTGGTGTCGTACTACTTCCCGGGGAAGCGCCAGCTCGTGCAGTCCGCCGTGCACCGGCTGATGCACCGCACCCTGGAGGAGGCCCTGGAGCGGGAGCCGCGCACCGAGGACGGCCGGGAGCGGATGGCGCGGGCCATCGACGCGATCCTGGGCCTGGCGCGGGACCGGCCGGTGCTGATGCGCCAGCACATGGCAGGACTGCTGCAGGCCGAGGGTTTCCTGCCCTGCCCCGAGCAGCGGCGGCTGGCCGAACTGCTGGGCGACACCGTCGCCCGGCACGGCTCCCACGACGTCGACGCGGACTATCCGATGCTGCGCGCCCTGCTGATGGGCGCCGTGTACGCGGCCGTGATGCCGGGCGCGCCCATGCCGGTGCCGGTGCTGCGCGCGGAGCTGTTCAAGCGCTACCGGCTCGACTGGGGGATGGGTGTCCCGCCGGACGCCGAGGCGGTCGGCGGGACGCGCGGGAAGGGCCGGACGGACATGGCCCGGTTCTTCGCCACGGAGCCGGACGCTCAGTCGAAGTAGTCCGGCTGGGTCTGGACGTTGAGCTCGCTCTGGTGGACCCGGCGGGCCGGGTCCGTGCGCCGGTCGTCGATCCTCAGGACGTCGAAGCCCTTGGCGATGTCGTTGGAGTAGATGTAGCCGTTGTAGTAGTACGCCGACCAGGAACCGCCGGTGACGAGCTGGTCCGTGGAGAGCGGGCCGCGCTCGAAGTAGGCGATCTCCTTCGGCTTCGAGGAGTCGGTGAAGTCCCAGACGGAGACGCCGCCCTGGTACCAGGCCTGGACCATCAGGTCCTTGCCCTTGACCGGGATCAGCGAGCCGTTGTGGGCCACGCAGTTCTCGGTGTCCGCCTGGTGGCGGGGAATCTTGAAGTAGCTGCGGAGGACCAGCTTCTGCCGGTCGCCCTTGCCGACGATGTCGTAGATGCCGTCCGCGCCGCGGTTCGGGCCGGTCTCCGCGTTGCAGGTGGCACCGCCACCGCCGCCCAGCTCGTCGGTGAAGACGACCTTGTTCGCCTTCTGGTTGAAGGTCGCCGAGTGCCAGAACGCGAAGTTGACGTTGTCCTGCACCCGGTCGATCACCCGCGGACGCTCCGGGTCCTTGATGGAGAACAGGATGCCGTCGCCCATGCAGGCGCCGGCGGCCAGGTCCTTCGACGGCAGCACGGTGATGTCGTGGCAGCCGGTGGTCTTGGAGACACCCGGGTTGGTGGGCCCACCGGGGTTGCCACCGCCGTCCGGGCCCTCACCCGGGAACAGCACCGGGAAGCCGACCAGCGCCGCCTTGTGCGGGGCCTTGCGCGGCACCTTGATCACCGAGATGCCGTCGTGCGGCGGCTGGCAGTCGGGGTAGGCCGCGTTCGGCGCGTACGAGGAGACGTAGATGTACACGTTCCTGCGCTCGGGCACCAGCGTGTGGGTGTGCGAGCCGCAGGCGGTCTCGACGGCGGCGACGTAGCGCGGGTTCCGCTTGTCGCTGATGTCGAAGACCTTCATGCCCTCCCACGAGGACTTCTCGGTCGCCGGCTGCGTGGTGCTGTTGCAACTGCTGTCGCTGCGCGAGGAGTCGGTGGACAGGAACAGCAGGTCGCCGGAGACGGAGATGTCGTTCTGCGAGCCGGGGCACAGCACCTGGGCCACCGTCTTCGGCGCCTTCGGGTTGCCGATGTCGAAGATGCGGAAGCCGTCGTAGTTGCCGGCGAAGGCGTACCGGCCCTGGAAGGCCAGGTCCGAGTTGGTGCCGGACAGCGCGTCCTTGGGGATGTTGGCCACGTGCCGGATGTTGCCGGAGTGGACGACCTCGTCCTGGCCGGGTATCTCGCCGCTCCGGATGGCCTCGCGCGCCTCGGCCTGGTCGCTGCGCGACACCTTCTTCTCGGCGGCCGGCGGATCCCCGGGGTCGGGGATCGCCGCGGCCGGCGCGGCGGTGAGCAGCGCCGCCAGCAGACCGCCTGCCGCCGCGGCAACTCCCAGACGTCTGCGCCGGGTTCGGGGAACACTCAACAGGATCACTGTTTTCCTCCCTGATTCCGTTCACTTCGGAACGGTTTTCGCACCGGCAGTATCGTCTTGGACATGCACATATCAGAAGGGGGCAACACGGTCGCAATGAAGTTTTCCGATCAGTGTCACGCGGAAGCGTGCTAGGACGGTCGTCAGCACTCACGAGGTGTACTGCCGTCCTCCCGGAGGGAGGGCCCCACCCGCAGGAGGTCCTTGTGCACTACCGCCGTGCGTCACGCGTGTCCGCCGTCGCAGCCGGGCTGACCGCCCTGGCCGTGCTCGGGCTCGTGGGCTGCGACTCCGGCACCGAGGGGGCCGGGCCGTCCGCCGGGAACGGGCCTTCGGTCATCGCACCCGGTGAGCCCGGGGAGGCCAACCGGACCCTGTCGGCCGAGGAGGCCGAGGAGCGGCGTGCGGAGGACGACTCCCCCAACTCCGCGGACGTCTCGTACGCGCGGATGATGATCCGGCACCACGCCCAGGCCCTCGAGATGACCGGACTGGCGCCGGACCGCGCCGAGTCGCCGAAGATCATCCGGCTGGCCGAGCGCATCGCCGACGCGCAGCGGCCGGAGATCGAGGCGATGAGGGGATGGCTGAAGGGCCACGGCGAGGCGGAGCGGGACGACGGACGCGGGCACGACCACGCGACGATGCCCGGGATGGCCACACGGGCCCAGTTGAAGCAGCTGCGCACGGCCGACGGCAAGGCCTTCGACCAGCTCTTCCTCACCCTGATGATCACCCATCACCAGGGGGCGGTCACCATGTCCACCGAGGTGAAGGGAGAGGGCAACAACATCTGGATCGAGGAGACGGCGGACGACGCGGTCGCCCAGCAGACCAGCGAGATCGGCCGGATGCGCGACCTGTTGTGACGGTGCGGCGGCATCCGGCCGGGCGGCTCAGCGCCGGGCGTGCCGCGCGGGCAGCAGTCCCGCGTCACGCGTCCGGCCGATGAGCCGGAGCGCCCCGCGCCGGCTGTACCCGGTCTCGTCCATCACTGCGAGGACCGGATCGGCTCCCCGCTCCTGCGCCGCGCGGTACACGCGCGCCACCAGGTCCCGCTCCTCCCCCTCCCCCGGCCGGGCGGGCCGCTCCCGGTGCGCGCCCGGGGCGGCGTCGCCCCCGGGGTCCGGTCCCGGCTCGGCACCGCAGGCCCGGGCCAGCGGCCCCTCGATCCAGTCGGCGAACAGGGCCAGGTCCTCCAGGGCGAGCGCCGGCCGGGCCTGTACGTCCTCGACGCAGACCCACCCCTCGCACACCATGGCCAGCGCGTCGATCCGGGCCCCGTCGCCGAAGACCAGCCGCACATGGAGCCACCGCGTCGCCCGCTCCCCCTCCCGCACTTCCCAGGCGGGCCACACGGACACCGCGCCCTCCGCCAAGGAGCGATCGGAAAGATGAAGAAAAGATGCCTCAAGCACACACGCAACGTAACCGCGTGATCAGTTTCCCTCCGCGGAACACGCACCACGGACGGCGGACGGCACCCTGTCAGCGGAGCGCGGACGGTGCCATGCTGGAGGGACCAGCGATCTCCTGACGATCCCCGGGTGAGGAGTTCCGCCGTGCTGCGTGTCGCCGTCGTCGGTTCCGGGCCGAGCGGGTGCTACACCGCCCAGAGCCTCGTCCAGCAGGACGCCCGGGTGCGCGTGGACGTCCTGGACCGGCTGCCGTGCCCGTACGGCCTGGTCCGCTACGGCGTGGCGCCGGACCACGAGAAGATCAAGTCCCTGCAGCACACCCTCCGCGCGGTCCTGGAGCACGAGCGCGTGCGCTTCCTCGGCGGGGTGCCGGTCGGGCCGGGCGGGGTGCCGGCCGCGCGGCTGCGGGAGCTGTACCACGCGGTGGTGTACTGCGTGGGCGCCGCCACGGACCGGCGGCTGGGCATCCCCGGCGAGGAGCTGCCGGGCAGCTGGTCGGCGACGGAGTTCGTGTCCTGGTACAGCGCGCATCCGGACTCCGTCGGGGGCGGTTTCCTGCGCGGGGTGCGGTCCGCGGTGGTCATCGGGGTGGGGAACGTCGCCGTGGACGTCACCCGCGTGCTGGCCCGGGGCGTGACGGAGCTGAGCCCGACCGACATGCCGCACGCGGCCCTGACCGCGCTCGCGGCGAGCGAGGTGACGGACCTCCACATGGTGGGCCGGCGGGGCCCGTCCCAGGCCCGCTTCACCACCAAGGAACTGCGTGAACTGGGGACCCTGCCGGACACCGGCGTCACCGTGGACCCGGCCGAGGCGGCACGGGACCCGGCGTTCACGGACCCGTCCGCGCTGTCCGCCCCGCAGCGCCGCAACGTCGAGGTGCTGCGCGGCTGGTCCGGGGCACCGGCACCGGGCGTCCGGCGGCTGATCCGGCTGCGCTTCTTCCTCCGCCCGGCCGAACTGATCGCCCGGGAGGGCAGGGTGGGCGCGGTGCGCTTCGAGCGGACGGCGCCGGACGGACGCGGCGGCGTCACGGGCACGGGGCTGTTCGAGGACATCGAGGCGCAGTTGGTGCTGCGCTCGGTGGGGTATCGCGGGGTGCCGCTGGAGGGACTGCCGTTCGACGCGGCCGCCGGCACGGTGCCGCACCGCGCCGGACGGGTGCTGCGCGAGGGCGCCGTCGCTCCGGGCGAGTACGTGGCGGGCTGGATCAAGCGGGGCCCGACGGGCGTCATCGGCACGAACCGGCCGTGCGCGAAGGAGACGGTGGCCTCCCTGCTGCGGGACGCGCCCTCCCTCACGGACCGCGCCCTGCCCGGGGACCCGCTGGCGGCACTGCGGGCCGAGGGCGTCGAACCGGTCGAATGGGAGGGCTGGCAGGCGATCGAGCGGGCGGAGGCCCGGCTGGGCGCCTCCCTCGGCCGGAACACCGTCAAGCTCTCCGACTGGGAGTCCCTCCTGTCGGCGGCCCGCGGGACGGACGGGTAGGACCCGGCCCGGAGGTCCCCTCCGCCGGGCGGCACCACGCACGCCCCCCGCCCGCCGGCGCCGGCCCTCCCGGCCGGATGCGATGTGCGCGAACCGTTGACTAGAAAGCGCTTGCCCCATACCTTCCGTTCAACAGCGTGACCGGTTCACCCCATCCGGCCGGGCACTCTGTGCACTACCAGGAACGTCGTTCACACACATGGCTCGCACCCCCACACCACACGACAGAAGGAACGACATGACGTCCCCGAAACGACCGTGCGCCCGCGCGCTGACGGGCGCACTCGCCACCCTGGGCCTCTCGGTTGGCATGCTCATGACTGTAGGAGCGTCCCCGGCGAGCGCCGCCACCTGGCCGACCGCGAACGGCAGCCAGGCCGTCTCCTCCACCATCGCCGTGTCCGGCACCAAGGACTACGGGATGAAGCGCCTGTACGGCAGCGGCGACCTGGGCTCCGGCAGCCAGGACGAGGACCAGGGCCCGCTCCTGGAGCTGGCGGACGGCGCGGTCCTGAAGAACGTGATCCTGGGCGCCCCCGCCGCCGACGGCGTCCACTGCAAGGGCTCCTGCACGCTGCAGAACGTCTGGTGGGAGGACGTCGGCGAGGACGCCGCCACGTTCAAGGGCAAGTCCTCGGGATCGGTCTACACCGTCAGCGGCGGCGGCGCCAAGGAAGCCAGCGACAAGGTGTTCCAGTTCAACGGGGCCGGAACGCTGAACGTGTCGAACTTCGCGGTCAAGAACTTCGGCACCTTCGTCCGCTCCTGCGGCAACTGCTCCACGCAGTACAAGCGGACGATCAACCTCAACACCATCGAGGTGACCTGGAAGGGCAGCAAGCTCGCCGGCATCAACACCAACTACGGCGACAGCGCGACCCTGCGCAACATCACGATCATCGGGGACAGCAGCAGGAAGATCGTCCCCTGCCAGAAGTACATCGGCAACAACACCGGCAAGGAGCCGAGCACCAACGGCTCGGGCCCCGACGGCACGTACTGCAAGTACGCGTCGTCCGACATCACCTACCGGTAGCCCCCGCGGGTGACGGCCGTACGAGGCGTCCCGCGCGGCGCCCCGTACGGCCGACCGGCCCCCGTCCGCCTTCACGCGTCGCGCACCCGCGCACGCACCTCCCCCGTCAGTTCCCGCCGGTACTCCGCGTAGGCGGACCGCAGCGCGCCGCCCGGCCAGTCGGCGGGAAGCAGCGAGGGCGGCAGGACGGGATCGGTGAGCAGATGGCGCACGACGGCGGCGAACGCGGCGAGCCGCTCGGCGGGGCGAGCGGCACGGTCGACGCGGCCGAGGAGCGCGCGGGCCGTGCCGGACCAGGCGTCCAGCGGCCACAGGGCCGCGGCGAGTTCGCGGGCGGGCCGGCCGGGGCGGGCCGTGCCGCGCTCGGCGACCTCGTCGAGGTGCGCGGGCAGGCGCCGCTCCAGATTGGCGGGACGCAGCCACACCCCCTCGCGCAGTTCGGCGAGCCGGAGGTCCGCCAGCCGGGAACGCAGGTCCGCGCGTTCGGCGGGGCCCCTGCCGGTCGCGGTGATCACCACCAGTTCCCAGTCGCCGTCCCAGGCGCGCGTGCGCGGTCCCACGGACTCGTCCTGGCGGCGCTGGCGTTCCAGCAGCCGGTCGCTGAGGCGGTAGCCGGCGTCCGTGCGCCGCAGGTCGCCGGCGGCGACCATCCGGCTGAGTGCCGCACGGAGCGTGGACCCCCCGACGTCGAAACCCTCCAGGAGCCGTCCGAGTTCCCTCGCCGGCAGCTCCGGCGGGTGGGTCCCGAGCAGCAGGCTCAGCACGACCGACCGCGCGGACAGCGGGCGCGGTCGCGGGTCGTCCGGCGCCGCCGGGTCGTTCCTCCCCATGGGGCCGTACTCTACGACGCCGACCGTGTTGCACGATTGCTGCGGCTGTACGACCAGTGCAACACTCGATCCATGGCCACCACACTCGCGGACGAGCCGCGGCAGGAGTCCGGCGCACCCGGCGGCGCCACGCACCACGTCACCAACCAGCCCCCTCCCCTGACCCCGTACGACGCCTCCGACGACACCGCCCTGCTGGAGGGCCTGCGGCGGGAGGGCGCCGACTGGGCCGAGGAGGACCTGCGCCGGCTCGGCCGGCTGGCCGGCAGCGCACAGGTGCAGGAGTGGAGCGACCTGGCCAACCGCCACGAGCCCGAACTGCGCACCCACGACCGGTACGGGCACCGGATCGACGAGGTGGAGTTCCATCCGAGCTGGCACCACCTGATGCGCGCGGCCGTCGCCGAAGGGCTGGCCGCCGCGCCCTGGGCGGACGGGCGTCCCGGCGCCCACGTCGTCCGTACCGCCAAGGGGCTGGTGTGGGGACACACCGAGGCGGGGCACGGCTGCCCGACGTCCATGACGTACGCGGCGGTGCCGGCGCTGCGGCGGCAGCCGGAGCTGGCCGAGGCGTACGAACCGGGGCTGACCAGCCGGGAGTACGAGCCGGGCCTCGCCGTGCCGGCCGGGAAGCGCGGGCTGCTGGCCGGCATGGGGATGACCGAGAAGCAGGGCGGCTCCGACGTCCGGACCAACACCACGTCGGCCGCTCCGACCGCCGAGCCGGGCGTGTACACCCTGCGCGGCCACAAGTGGTTCACGTCGGCGCCGATGTGCGACGTGTTCCTGGTGCTGGCGCAGGCCCCGGGCGGGCTGTCGTGCTTCCTGGTGCCGCGGGTGCTGCCCGACGGCACCCGCAACACGTTCCGCGTCCAGCGGCTGAAGGACAAGCTGGGCAACCGCTCCAACGCCTCCTCCGAGCCCGAGTTCGACGGCACCGTCGCCTGGCTGGTCGGTCCCGAGGGGCAGGGCGTGAAGACCATCATCGAGATGGTCAACTGCACCCGGCTGGACTGCGTGACGATGTCGGCGGCGCTGATGCGCAGGACGCTCGTCGAGGCGGGCCACCACGTGCGGCACCGCAGCGCCTTCGGGGCGCGGCTGGTGGACCAGCCGCTGATGCGCAACGTACTGGCCGATCTGGCCCTGGAGTCCGAGGCCGCCACGGCCCTCACCCTGCGCCTGGCCGGGGCGACCGACCGCGCGGTGCGCGGGGACGCCGGGGAGGCCGCGTTCCGCCGGATCGCGACGGCGGCCGGCAAGTACTGGGTCACCAAGCGGGGGCCCGCCTTCACCGCCGAGGCCCTGGAGTGCCTGGGCGGCAACGGTTACGTCGAGGAGTCGGGCATGCCCCGGCACTACCGCGAGGCCCCGCTGCTGTCGATCTGGGAGGGCTCGGGCAACGTCAACGCCCTCGACGTGCTGCGGGCGCTCGGCCGGGAGCCGGCGACCGCGCAGGCGCTGTTCGACGAGCTCGCCCTGGCGCGCGGGGCGGACGCCCGGCTGGACGCGGCCGTGGCCGGGCTGAAGGACCGGCCGGCCGGGGAGTCGCCGGCCGGCGCCCGCCGGCTGGTCGAGCGGATGGCCCTGGTCCTCCAGGGCTCCCTCCTCGTCCGGTACGCCCCGGCCGCGGTCGCCGACGCCTTCTGCGCGACGCGGCTGGGCGGCGACTGGGGGCACGCCTTCGGCACGCTGCCCGCGGCGGCCGGGCTGGACGCGATCCTCGGCCGCGCCCTGCCGGACGGCGGCTGACCCCTCCGCCGGCTCCCGTGCGCGGGTGTCCCCGTGCGCGGGGACACCCGGCCCGGCCTGCGGCGACACCGGTCCGGAGGTGACTGTCAGTGGCGGGGTGCAGACTGGCCGGTGTCCTGGAACGAGGACGTCGACGAGGACGTCGCGGAGGTGATCGGCATGGCCGAGGTACTGCTCGCCGTGGGCACCCGCAAGGGCCTGTTCATCGGGCGCCGGCGGGGTGGCACCTGGGAGTTCGACGAGAGTCCCTACTTCAACGCACAGGCCGTGTACTCGGTCGCCATCGACACCCGAGGCGGACGTCCGCGGCTGCTGGCCGGCGGGGACAGCGCGCACTGGGGTCCGTCGGTGTTCCACTCCGACGACCTGGGACGCGGCTGGACCGAACCGGCCCGGCCCGCCGTCAGGTTCCCCAAGGACACGGGGGCTTCGCTGGAGCGGGTCTGGCAGCTGCACCCGTCCGAGGCCGAACCGGACGTGGTGTACGCGGGGACGGAACCGGCCGCGCTCTACCGCTCGGAGGACCGCGGGGAGACCTTCGAGCTGGTCCGGCCGCTGTGGGAGCACCCCACCCGCGCGAAGTGGGTGCCCGGCGGCGGCGGTGAGGGACTGCACACCGTGCTGACCGACGCCCGGGATCCGCGGGCCGTGACGGTGGCCGTCTCCACGGCGGGGGTGTTCCGCACCCTGGACGGAGGGGCGAGCTGGACCCCGTCCAACTCCGGGGTGTCCGCGGTGTTCCTGCCGGACCCGGACCCGGAGTTCGGGCAGTGCGTGCACAAGGTCGCCCGGGACGCGGTCGACCCGGACCGGCTGTACCTGCAGAACCACTGGGGCGTGTACCGCAGTGACGACGCGGGCGGGAGCTGGACGGACATCGGCGAGGGCCTGCCGTCGACGTTCGGTTTCGCGGTGGTGGCCCACCCCCGTCGCGGCGACACGGCGTACGTGTTCCCGATCAACGCCGACTCCGACCGGGTGCCGGCCGGCCGGCGCTGCCGGGTCTACCGGACCACGGACGCGGGCCGGAGCTGGGAGCCGCTCACGGCGGGGCTGCCGCGGGAGGACCACTACGGCACGGTGCTGCGCGACGCGATGTGTCACGACGGGGCGGACCCGGCGGGCGTCTACTTCGGCAACCGCAACGGCGAGGTGTACGCGTCGGCCGACGACGGCGACAGCTGGCGGCAGCTGGCGTCGCACCTGCCGGACGTGCTGTGCGTACGGGCCGCGGTCGTCGCATGAGCCGCACGAGCCGCACGAGGGTCCCGTCCGGTCCTGGCCACTGGTTGATCTCCGCCGCCGTCGCGGCAGTAGGGTGACGCCCGTGGCACCACGACCCTTGAATGAGATCGTCGAAGCGGGCTGGGCGAAGGCCCTGGAGCCGGTGGCCGGACGCGTCGCCGCGATGGGGGACTTCCTGCGCGCGGAGATCGCCGCGGGACGCACCTACCTCCCGGCCGGAGCGAACGTCCTGCGCGCCTTCCAGCAGCCCTTCGACGAGGTACGCGTCCTGATCGTCGGGCAGGACCCGTACCCCACCCCGGGGCACGCGGTGGGACTGTCGTTCTCGGTCGCGCCCGAGGTGCGGCCGCTGCCGGGGAGCCTCGTCAACATCTTCCGGGAGCTCGGCACCGACCTGGGCCTGCCCCAGCCGTCCAACGGCGACCTCACCCCCTGGACCGAGCAGGGCGTGCTGCTGCTCAACAGGGCGCTGACGACGGCCCCCCGCAAGCCGGGCGCCCACCGCGGCAAGGGCTGGGAGGAGGTCACCGAGCAGGCGATACGGGCGCTGGCCGGGCGGGGCAAGCCCCTGGTCTCCATCCTGTGGGGGCGCGACGCCCGCAACTGCCGTCCGCTGCTGGGCGATCTGCCCGCGGTGGAGTCGGCCCACCCGTCGCCGATGTCCGCCGACCGCGGCTTCTTCGGCTCCCGTCCGTTCAGCCGGGCCAACGACCTGCTGATCCGTCAGGGCGGCCAACCGGTGGACTGGCGCCTGCCGTGACCGGGTCCGGGCCCGGCTTCCTCGCCGTGGACTCCGGGGGCTCCGGACTGCGGGTCGTCGCCGGTACCGGTGGACGCGGCCCGCTGGCCCGGGCGGCCTCGGACGAACCGGTGCGGACGGGGGCCCGGGGCATCGACCCGGCGCATCTCATGGAGCGGCTGGTGCCGATGGCGCGGGCCCTGTGCGCCGAGGCCGGGACCGGGCGGCCCGAGGTGGCCGTCGTCGGCGCGGCCGGGATGGCGAGCCTGGGGGACGCGCTGCGCGCGGAGCTGCCGGACGCGCTCCGCCGTGAACTGGGCGTGCGCCGGGTGGCGCTGGCCGCGGACGCCGTCACCGCGTACGTCGGCGCCCTCGGGCCGCGGCCCGGCGCCGTGGTCGCCGCGGGGACGGGGCTGATCGCGATCGGCACCGATCTGACCGGCTGGCGCCGGGCGGACGGCTGGGGGCACCTGCTGGGCGACTGCGGCGGCGGCGCCTGGATCGGGCGGGCGGGACTGGAGGCGGCGCTGCGCGCGCACGACGGGCGGCGGGGCGGCTCCGCGCGGCTGCTGGCGAGCGCCGAGGAGCTGTTCGGTCCGGCGGCCGGGCTGCCCGGCCGGCTGTATCCGCGCACCGACCGGCCGGCCGTGCTCGCCTCCTTCGCGCCCCGGGTGGGCGCGTGCGCGGCCGACGGCGATCCCGTCGCCGTGGAGGTGCTGCGGGCGGCGGCCCGGCACATGGCCGACTCCGCCGCGGCCGTGTGCCCCGCGGTGGAGGAACCGGTGGTCGCCCTCACCGGTGGTCTGTTCCGGATGGGCGCGGCGCTGCTGGACCCCCTGGACGAGGAGCTGGCCGGCCGGCTGCCCGGGGCGCGGCGGATCACGGCCGAAGGGGATCCCCTGCACGGGGCGGTACGCATCGCGCAGGACCTCGCCGCCGGCTCGTTCACCCTGCCGGGCGACGAGAGGATGCTGTGCGTGACGGATCCGGCAGGTGAGCGCGTCACCCGCGCGACCGGTGTCCGTACGTAACTCATCAGACAAAACCGGACGGATACCGCTCACCCGCACCCTCCCCGAACAGAGGAGCCCGGAAAGCCACTAACATGCCGCAACATGAGCACCCCCACTGGGCCCGCGTCCGGCCTGCCCGTACGAATGCCGCGCCCCCGCCAGCCCGGACGGCACCGCCGTCCCGAACCCCTGGTGGCTCCCGAGGGCGCGCCCGCGCTCGTCCTCGCCGTGCCGGGTACGCCCAGTAGTGCCACCCGCTCGCTCGCCGAAGAGGTCGTGAGCATCGCCCGTTCCGAGCTGCCCGGCCTGGACGCCCGGATCGGTTACCTCGACGGCGACGACGAGGAGTTCCCGGCGCTGCGGTCCGTCCTCGCGTACGCGGCCGAGGAGCGCACCGCCCGCTTCGAGCAGGCCCGCGCCGCCGGCATGGACGTCAAGGAGCCCGACGGCCCCGTCGCCGTCGTCGTGCCGCTGCTCGCCGGCCCGGACAGCGCGCTGCTGCGCCAGGTCCGCCAGGCCGTGATGGACAGCCGGGTCGCCGCCGAGCTGACCGACGTGCTGGGCCCGCACCCGCTGCTCGCCGAGGCGCTGCACGTGCGGCTGTCCGAGGCCGGTCTGGCCCGCGCCGACCGCGCCCGTCTGTTCACCGTGGCGACCGCGGCGGACGGCATCGTCCTGGCCTCCGTGGGCGGTGACGAGGCCGTGCAGGCGGCCGGGATCACCGGCATGCTGCTCGCCGCGCGCCTCGCCGTTCCGGTGATGGCGGCGGCCCTGGACCAGGACGGTTCCATCGCCTCCGTGGCCGAGCAGCTGCGGGGTTCCGGTTCGCAGCAGCTGGCGCTCGCGCCGTACCTGATCGGTCCGGAGATCGACGCCAGCCTGGTCGAGGAGGCCGCGAAGGAGGCGGGCTGCTCCGCCTCCGAGGCGCTCGGCGCGTACCCGGCGATCGGCAAGCTGGCACTGGCCAAGTACACGACCGCGCTGGGCATCGCCCCGCAGCAGGCGCAGAGCACCCCGGCCCGCTGACCCGGCCGGTTCGCGCGCGACGCCGAAAGGGCCCGCCCCCGGTTCCCCGGAGCGGGCCCTTCGTCGTGTCCTCGCGGGACCCCGGTCAGCCGGTGACCACCCAGGACGCTGCGGTCACCGGCACGGAGCCGGCGCGCCGCGGCACTCCCGTGTCCGGGTCGAGGGCGAACCAGGTCACGTCCCCGGAACGTTCGTTGGCGACGTACAGGACGCCGCCGGACTCGGTGACCGCGCGGGGCCAGTGACCGCCGCAGGGGACGGTGGTGAGCAGCGTCAGCGCCTCGCCCTCCCCCGCGACGGCGAACACCGACAGGACGTCCTCGCCGCGGGTCGCGGTCCACACGGAGCGCCCGTCGGGCGAGACGGCCACCCCGGACGGGTAGGCGTCGCCGGCCGGGGCGCCGGGCAGGACCGGGATCTCGGCCAGCGGTCTCAGCACGCCGTCGGCGGCGTCCCAGCGGCAGACCACGAGGGTGGGGCTGAGCTCGTTGAGGACGTACGCGTACGCCCCGCCGGGGTGGAAGGCCAGGTGCCGCGGGCCCGAGCCCGGGCGCAGGGCGGTCTCGCGGTGCGGTGCGAGCACGCCGTCGGCCAGGGTGCAGACCCGTACCGAGTCCGTGCCCAGGTCGACCCCGACCGCCCAGCGTCCGCTCGGGTCGGGCTGCACCTGGTGGGCGTGCGGTCCCCGCTGGCGCTGCGGGTGGGGGCCGGAGCCGGTGTGCCGGAGCACGCCGGACACCGGCGCCAGGCTGCCGTCCGGGCGGACGGGGACGGCGCTGACGCTGCCGGAGCCGTAGTTCGCGGTGAGGACGTGTCCGGCGAAGAGGCTGAGGTGGGTCGGTCCGCTGCCGTCCACCCGTACCCGGCGTCCGGCCGGCCGCGGCTCGTCACCGGTCACGCGGAACGCGGCCACCGCGCCCTCCGCCGTCTCGCTGACCGCGTACAGCGTGCGGCCGTCGGGCGACAGGGCCAGGCAGGACGGGTCGGGGAGGGCGTGCACGGCGCTCAGGACGGTCAGCGCGCCGCTGCCGGGGGCGACGGAGGCGGTGACGATGCCCGGACCTCCCGCCGCCGTGAACGACCCGATGAACGCCCGTCGCCCGCCGTCCGTCACGACTGTCCCCTCTCGTCCGGTGCCGCCGGAGTGACGGTAGCAGCCGGGCGCGTCAGGTCTAGACCAGAGGGCCGGGCCGTGGCGGGCGTCCGCGCGCGTCAGGACCCGGTCAGCGGGGATCCGGACGGCGTCCGCAGCGGCGCGGCCAGCTCGGCCAGGGCGCGTTCCAGTCCGTGCAGGTGGGCCAGGGCGGGTCCCGTCCCGGCCGGGGAGGTCCGTACGGCGATGTCCCGGCCGTCGGTGAGCGCCTCGACGGCGGTCTCCACGCGCCAGCAGGCGGCGGCCAGCCGGGCGTCGTGCGAGGCCTCCGGGTCGGCGGCGACGGCGACGAGGCCGCGGATCTCCCGGGCGCAGTCGTCGAGCAGGGCGAGCACCCGCCGGGCGCGCCGCTTGCGGCCGAGCACGGGGTTCAGCGGGTGCACCAGCGGGGCGACCGAGAGGCGCACCCGGGCGAGGAGCTGTTCCAGCTCCGCCACCCTCGGCGCCGGGTCGGCGTCCGCCGCCCCGGCCAGCCGCGCGGCCGCCTCCGCGGTGCAGGCGTGGACGCAGCGCAGGGCCCGCCGGATCCAGTCGTCGGTGACGCTGTGCGTGGTCACGGGCAGGACGAACGCCACCGCCAGCACGGCGCCGAGCGCGCCGACGCCGGTCTCCACGAGCCGCAGCGCCAGCAGCCCGGGGGTGAGCACGCCCAGCAGCCCGTAGAGCATGGCGGCGAGCACCGTCACCCAGAGCATCATCCAGGTGTAGGAGACGGCGGCCGTGTAGAAGATCCCGAAGACGGAGACGGCGACGACCAGGGCCGTGAGGGGCCCGTCGCCGTGCGCGGGGACGGCCACGACCAGCGCGAGCCCGACGCCGATGACGGTGCCGAGCACCCGGCGGAAGCCGCGCACCAGGGTCTCGCCGCGCGAGGTGGTGTTGACGAAGACCCACCAGGTGGCACCGACGGCCCAGTACCAGCGCTGCCCGGACACCAGCTGGCCCACGACCAGGGCGAAGCCCGCGCCGGCGGTCGCCTGGACCGCCTGGCGGGTGGTCACCCGGGCCAGCCCGGTGCCGCCGGGCGGCGCCGGCGCGACGGCCGGGGGCAGCCGGCGCTCGTAGCACCACAGCCCGAAGCGCACCGCGGCCGCGGTGAGCACGGACAGCAGCACGGAGGCGCACAGCTCGGGGAGCTGGGCGGTCCCGGCGTGCAGGAACTGCGCCACGAAGTAGGTCATGAACGCGAAGACGCCGAGGCTGTGGCCGCGCGGGCCCCAGCGCCGCGCGTACACGCCGAGTCCGACCACGGCGAGGAAGGCGAGGTCGCGGGCGACCGGGTGGTCGTGCAGCAGGGTCGCGGCGGCGAGCACCGGCAGGCCGGCGGCGGGCAGCAGCGCCGTGGTGACGGCCTGTCCGCGCACGGTGGCGTCGGTGACGGTGAACAGGGCGAGCAGCGCGGCCAGCCCGCCGGTGACGGCACCGGTGAGCGAGTGTCCGGCCAGGCCGCAGACGACGACGGCCAGCCCGATGCCGAGCACGGCCCGCGCCGCGAAGCGCAGCCGGAGACGGCCCGGGTCCGGAGCCGTGAACACCCTCTTCAGCACGTATCGCCCCCTGGGACTCGATGGTGTGTGCCGTGGCACGAAAAAGGCGCCGCGGGGTCCGCAGCGCCATCGACCCGTCCATATCAGCATCTCCACCGCCAGTGGCTCAACAGCCTCTCGCACAGGTGAGCCATTGGTACAGTATTCGCGGCATTCCTACGGCCACCCACATGCCAATGGCCGACGCGGAGGGCGTGGCGCCCCATGGCGGTGGACGAGCTCGACACCCGCATCCTGCGGCTGCTGCTGGAACAGCCGCGCACCAGCGTGCGGGAGTACGCCCGGATCCTCGGGATCGCCCGCGGCACCCTGCAGGCCCGCCTCGACCGGATGGAGCGCGAGGGCGTGATCACCGGCACCGGCCCCGCCCTCTCCCCCGCCGCGCTGGGCCATCCCGTCCTCGCGTTCGTGCACATCGAGGTCACCCAGGGCCACCTGGACGAGGTGGGCGACGCGCTGGCCGCCGTGCCGGAGATCGTCGAGGCGTTCTCCATCACGGGCGGCGGCGACCTGCTGACCCGGGTCGTGGCGCGCGACAACGCGCACCTGGAGGACGTGATCCAGAAGCTGATCGGTCTGCCCGGGGTGGTCCGCACCCGCAGCGAGGTGGCGCTGCGCGAACGGGTCCCGCACCGGCTGCTGCCCCTGGTGGAGTCGATCGGCCGGACGGCACGGAGGTGAGCCCCGCCGTCCCGGCTCCCGTGAGCACCCCGGCGCCCGCCCGGTCGTCCCCGGTCCCGGCGGAACTGCCGTGGACGGCGGCCGGCCGCGTGCGGCCGGTCCGTCCCGGCGGCGGAAGGCTCAGCGGGCCAGCAGGTCCCGGATCGCCGCCGTGACCTCGTCGGGTGCCTCCTCGGCCATGAAGTGTCCCGCCCGGGTCAGCCGGTGGTCCAGGTCCGGCGCCCACGCCTTCCACACCCCGGCGGCGTCGTAGCCCAGCTGCGCGCCCCAGTCCTGCTGGACGACCGTCACCGGCATGGCCAGCTGCGATCCCGCGTCCAGGTCCGCCCGGTCGTGCACGACGTCGATGCCCGCCGAGGCCCGGTAGTCCGCGACGATCGACGTCACCGCCGCGGCGCTCGCCCGCAGGTACTCGGCGCGCACCTCCTCCGGCATGACGGACGGGTCGTCGGCCCAGGTGTCGAGGAACGAGCCGAAGAACACGTCCGCACTGCCCGCGATCATCGCCTCCGGCAGGCCCGGCGGCTGCGCCATCAGGAAGAGGTGGTAGCCGACCGCCGCCGGGACGCCGTGCAGGACGTTCCACATGTCGAGCGTCGGCACGATGTCCAGGACGCCCAGGTGCGTGAGGGTCTCCGGGTGGTCCAGCCCCGCCCGGAAGGCGACCAGGGCGCCCCGGTCGTGGCCGACGAGGGCGAAGCGCTCGTGGCCGAGCGCCTCCGCCAGGGCCACGACGTCGGCGGCCATGGTGCGCTTGGCGTACACCTCGGGTCCGGTGGCCGCCGGCTTGTCGCTGGCCCCGTAGCCCCGCAGGTCGGGGCAGATCACCGTGTGCTCGCCGGCGAGCCGCTCGGCGACGTGCCGCCACATCAGGTGGGTCTGGGGAAAGCCGTGCAGCAGCACGACCGGGCTGCCGCTGCCGCCGACGGCGGCAGCCAGTTCCACCCCGTCCGCACCGGGCAGGCGGAGGAGGTCGAAGCCGGGGAGGGTGAGCGTCATGGAGGGCCGTCCTTTCGGGCCGGGAGCCGACCGGACCAGCCTGGAGGACGGCGATCAGCAATCGATCAGTGCGGTGGGACGCGGCCGGCCCCCGGCACGGAGGATGGGGGCATGCGAATCGACGTGCTCGGTGCCGTGCGGGCCCTCCGCGACGACGGCGGCCCGGTCGACCTGGGCGGCCCCCGCCACCGTGAGGTGCTCTCCCGGCTCGTCGCCGCCGAGGGACGGATGGTCACCACCGACGCCCTCGTCGGCGACCTGTGGACCGATCCACCGCCCCGTGCCGTGGGCGCGCTGCGTACGTTCGTCGCCGCACTGCGCCGCGCCCTCGAACCCGACCGGCCGCCCCGCGATCCGCCCCGCGTCATCGTCACCGAAGGCCCCGGCTACGCGCTGCGCCTGCCGCGCGGGGACGTGGACGTCCACCGGTTCCAGGACACCCTGGCCCGAGCCCGGCGCGACCCCGCCGCGGTGACCGACCTCGGCGCGGCGCTCGCGGCCTGGCGCGGACCCGCCTACGCGGACGTGTCCGGCTCCGCATGGGCGCAGCGCGAGCGCACCCGGCTGGAGGAGCTGAGGTGGGAGGGGGTGGAACTGCGCGCCCGCGTCCTGCTCGGCTCCGGGGAGGAGGCCGGTCTCGTCGCCGAGCTGGGCGCCCACGTCGCCGAGCACCCGTGGCGCGAGCCGGCCTGGGAGCTGCTCGCCCGCGCACTCCACCGCGCGGGCCGCCGGGCCGACGCGCTGGCCACCCTCCGCCGCGCCCGCACGATGCTCGTCGACCGGCTCGGACTCGACCCCGGTGCCGAACTCCGGCGGCTGGAGACGGACATCCTCAACGGCTCCGCGTCCCCCGAAGGCGCACGTACCGCGTGGACCGCCCCCGGCGTCCGGCTCGGCCCGCGCACCACCGTGGAGCTGGCCCGCACCCTCGCACGGGCGGGCGGCGACGCCCTCGTCCGCTCGCGACGCGACCGCCTCGCCGCCGTCCAGGCGGCGGAACGCACGGGGGACCTCTCCCTGACCGCCCGGATCATCGGCGCCTACGACGTGCCCGCCCTCTGGAGCCGGGCCGACGATCCCGAGCAGTCCCGCGCCGTCGTCGAGGCCGCCGAGCGTACGCTCACCGCGCTCGGCCCCGACGGCCCCGCCGACCTGTCCGCCCGTCTGCTGGCCACGATCGCCGTCGAGAGCCGCAGCGCCGGTCTGTCCGGGACCGGGCTGAGGCGCGCGCGGCAGGCGGCACGGCAGGCCGAGGCGCTGGCACGGGACCTGGCCGATCCCGCCCTGCTCGCCTTCGCCCTCAACGGGGTGTTCCTGCAGTCCTTCACCCGCCCCGGGCTCGCGGCGGTACGGGACGGGACCGGCGCCGAGATCCTCGGCCTGGCCACCCGGCACGAGCTGCCGGACTTCGCCGTGCTCGGCCGGCTCGTCCGCCTGCAGTCCGCCTCCGCCCTCGGCGACCTCGACGCCGCGGACTCCCACGCCGAGGCAGCCGAACGGCTCGCCGCCACCACCGAGGCGCCCCTCGTCCCCGTCCTCACCCGGTGGTTCCGGGCCCGGGTCACGGCCGCCCGCAGCGCCGAGCCCGGCGGCCCGACCGCCGCCACGGCCGCAGCGCACTACCGCGCCGCCGAGGACGTCCTCCGGACGGCCGGAATGCCGGGGCTGCACCGCGGCCTGTTCCCGCTCGCCCTGCTGGGGCTGCGCCTGCTGCACGACCGGCCCGCGCCCACCGACCCGCACCTCGACTGGGGCCCGTACCGGCCCTGGGCGCGTCCCCTCGTGCTGCTCGCCCAGGACCGGACCGGGGCGGCCCGTGCGGCCCTTGCGGCAGTGCCCGAGCCACCGCGCGACCACATGCAGGAGGCCATGTGGTGCCTGACCGCCCGCGCCGCCGTACGCCTCGGCGAGCGCGGAATCGCCGCCCGCGCCGGGGCCGCCCTGCGCGACGCCCGCACGGAGCACGCCGGCGCCGCCTGCGGAATGCTGACCCTGGGCCCGGTGGCGCGGTACCTGGCCGAGGCGGAGGCATGCGCCGGAGCGGGGTGAGCGACGGCGGTCCGCGGCCCCGGGCCCGTCCGCGCCCGCCCCGCGGCCCGGCGGAACGGTCCGTCCGCCGTGCATCCGCCCCGTCGGGCTCCTCTTCGGCCGCGGCGTACGGCGTCGTGCCGGCGCCCTTCGCCGAGGGGGAGCGAGGACCCGACCCACGTCCACGTGCGGCGCTCGGAACCGCGTGTGATCTTCGGCACGTCGGACTCCGGGGTCGTCAACCCCGTCCGGGGCGACGGCACGACGCTGCTCGACGAGATCCGGGCCGGTGCGCCCTTCCGTGACGAGGGAGCGCTGGTGGCACGGGTGCGGTCCGCCGTGGACGCCTGGGTCTCCGAGGGCCTGCCGGACCGTGCCGACGGCGACCGGGTGGTGAGCACGGCGCGGAAGGCCGCGTACGCCCGCTGACGGCGGCCGGAAATTCTTTCCGGGACGGTGATTGCCTCGCGTCCGGCGTCCGTACTTCCTGCTGTTGGGCCGTTCACATCCCAGGAGGCACGATGCGCATCTCGCGCAGCACGGCAGGAACCGCGTTCGTGGGCGGAGCCATGATCCTCACCCTCACCGCGCTCGCCTATCCCACCATGCTGGGCGTACAGAACACCTCGACCAAGCAGGACCGGGTGGTGGCCAACACGAACTACGGCCCGCTGACCGAGGCGGACCGCGACTTCGTGGTGAAGGTGCGCGCGGCGGGACTGTGGGAGCACCCGCTGGGGCTGCTGGCGATGGAGCGGGGCACGACCGCGGAGATGAAGGAGGCGGGCGAGCACCTGGTCGTCGGTCACGGCCGGCTCGACGCCAGCTGCCGCAAGATCTCCCTGGAGCTCGGCATCACGCTGCCGAACCAGGCGTCGCCGCAGCAGCAGGGGTTCGTGGAGACCGTGAAGTCCACCAGCGGCAAGGAGTTCGACTCCACGGCGGTGAACATCATGCGCGTGACGCACGGGCAGATCTTCCCCGCCATCGCCAACATCCGGGCCAACACCCGCAACACGCTGGTCCGGCAGCTGGCCGACCAGGCCAACGACACGGTGCTGGACCACATCACGGTGCTGGAGAGGACGGGGCTGGTCAATCACGAGCAGGTCAACTTCCAGCAGACCAGCCCGCCCAAGATGCCGCGGGAGCAGCTGACCCCGCCGGCTCCGCAGGCGGGGTCGCCGGTCCTCGTGCTGGAGATCCCCGAGGGGCTGGAGGACCTCGACACGGCGTCCCCGGCCCCCTCGCCGTCGGCGACGGTCCGGTAGCCGGGTCAGGACCTGCGGCGGGGCTTGCCCCGCCGCGGGCCCTTCGCCGTGCCGCCGGCGCCTCCCCGGCGGCCGCGGCCGGCGGCGCCACCGGCCGGCTGCTGCCGCCGGGCGGCGCGTTCGGGCTTCTTCCCCTGCGCGGGCTTCCTCTCCTGCGCGGGCTGCTGCCCGCGGCCGCGGGTGCTGTTGACGGTCCGGCCGCGGACGATCCCGATGAAGTCCTCGACCCGGTCCGTCGTCGCCGCCTCGGGCCAGGCCAGCGCCACGCCCGACTCGGGTGCGTCCTCGAGCGGCCGGTGGGTGAGGTCCCTGCGGTGGTGCAGCCGGGCGAGCGACAGCGGGACGACGAGCACGCCGATCCCGGCCGCGACGAGCTCGACCGCGTCGGCGGTGGTGGCGGGGCGTTCCAGCGCGGGCCGCCCGGGCGGGCTCTCCCAGCCGAGGACGTCGTCCAGGGGGTGCAGCACGATGTCGTCGGCCAGGTCCTCCGGGGACACCGTGTCGACCGCCGTGACGAGGTGGTCCTTGGGCGCCACGACGACCGTCCGCTCGGTGTAGAGGGGGATCGCGCTGAGGACCGTACGGTCCACGGGCAGCCGGACGAGGCCCGCGTCGGCCTCCCCCGCCAGCAGCAGCCCCTGCGCCGCTTCGGCGGGGACCTGGGTGAGGGTCAGCGGGACGTCGGGCAGCCGCTCGTTCCAGATGCGCACCCATTTGCCGGGCATCACGCCGGGTACGTACACGAGCCGGAACGAGGGGGACACTTCCGAGCCTGTCACCTGGCCAGGTTACCGGCCGTGGTCGGCGGCCGTGCACATGCTCGATACCCTGGACGCCATGACGCAGCACCAGAGCACCCAGACGATGAAGCCCGCGACCGCGGCGAAGAAGCTGGGTGTGTACCTCGACGCCACCCCCGCCGACTTCCGGGAGGGTGTCGTCTCACGCGCCGAGCTGAACGCTCTCCAGGCGGACCCGCCGCAGTGGCTGCGGGACCTGCGGCGCGACGGCCCCCACCCCCGCCCGGTGGTCGCGGCGAAGCTGGGCGTGTCCATCGCCGGCCTCGCGCGCGGCGGGGTCACCGAGGCCCTCACCACCGAGCAGATCGAGGCGCTGAAGGAGGAGCGCCCCGAGTGGCTGGAGCGGGAGCGCGCCACCCAGGCCGAGGTCCGCAAGGAGAAGGCCCGGATCAGGAAGCGGGACGCGGAGCGCGACACCCCCTGAAACGCCAGCCCGCGCCACCCTTCCGGTGGATAGAAATATCCACCAGCATGTCCGTACCGCACGCGCCCGCAGCGGCGCAGCCGACCGTGCCCGGGGTGGGACATGCACAGCGCCATGTGGAAGCAAGCCGTCGAGTGGCTGGCCGCAGCGGCCACGGACCCGCAGGAGTGCAAGCGCGAGTGGGACCACGGCAGGGGCACGGCGTTGCTCGCGGCGGGCCGGTACTGGGACGTGCTGAGCGTGCCCGACCGGCTCGGACTGTTCGCCCTGGACATCCTGTGGCGCGACCCCCTGGAGGCGCCCGGCCCCACGCTGGTGGACGTCACGGCCCGCAGGGTGGGGTTCTTCCTGCCGCCCGATCCGGTCAGCGAGTGGGTCGGCTTCGGGGTGCGGCACGTCGGCCGGGGGTCCTGGGTCGCGGTACCGCCGCCGTACCGGCCGGCCGGCCGTCTGGAGTGGCTGGTCCCGCCGGACGGCAGCGGCGCCCTGCACGCCCCGGGGCCGCTCGAACTGGCCCTGCGCGAGGCGACCGGCACGCTCGCCGTGCTGGCGCCGGTCAGCGCGGAGCCGGCGGGGCCGGATCGCTGAGGCGTTTCCCGCGGATGTCCCCCGCGGCCGGCCGCAGCAGCGGGACCGGGACGCGGAAGGGCACGGGCAGCACCGTCACGCGCTCGCCGGCCGCGGTGGCCGCGAAGCAGGCCCACAGGCGGTCGTGGTGCTCCGGGACCGTCCGGCCCTCGGCCCGCCACTCCGCGACGAGGGCCGCGTAGATCGGCGTACGGCCCCCGTGCCCGCTGGTGAGTTCGGCGTACGACCGGCTCGCGGCGTCGTGCCCGAGAAGGCGCCGCGCCGTCCCAGTACTGTCCATGCCGGTTCAACGCGCCCCCGTGCGCCGGTGGTACGCCGGTGGCCGCAGGTCCGCCGGGTCGGGTGAAGTCCTCACCCGTACGGCCCTCGTCGGACGGCCCCCGCCGGGCCGGGACGGGCCGGAGTTGACCCTCGACCTTGTCGAGGGATCAGGGTCGTGGGTGTGGAGAGCGAGATGCGCAGCATTGGTGAGACGGCCCGGGACAGCGGGCTGAGCGTGAGCGCCCTGCGGTTCTACGACCGTGCCGGCGTCCTGGTCCCCGACCGGGTGGATCCGGTCAGCGGCTACCGCTGGTACGCGCCCGGGCAGCTGGACGAGGCCCGGCTGCTGGCCCGGCTGCGCCGGGCCGGGATGCCGCTGGCGGACATCCGGCTGGTGCTGGCCGGCTGGACGAGCACCGACACCGATCTCGTACGGCAGCTGCTCGAGGCGCATCTGCGCCGGCTGGAGCAGGGGCTGTCCGACGCGCGCACCGAGTTCTCCGCGCTCCGAGCCCTACTCGACCGCAGGGAGAACCCCATGACCTCGCTCCGCACCGACACCGCCGTCCGGCTGTCCCTCTCCGGCCCCGGGCTGGCCGCCGCACTGGACGCGGTCCGGTTCGCGGCCGGCGCCGGCCCGCGGCTGCCCGCGCTCGACGGGATCCTCTTCGACGTCGAGGACGACGCGCTGTGCCTCGTGGCCACCGACCGGTACCGGATGGCCGTGGCGCGCACCGCCGCCGACGGGCACGACGGGGACCGTGTCCAGGTCACCGTGCCCCTTCCGCTCGCCGACGCGATGCGGGCGCTGCTGGGGGGCTGTCAGGACGCACGGCTCACCGTGGACGGTGACCGCGTGACGCTGGAGGCCGGGGACCGGCAGACGGCCGGCCGGTGCCTCGGCCGGGACTTCCCGGACCACCGGCGCCTGGTCCGCCTCCCGGCCGGGCGGCGCGCCGTGGTGGACGTACCGGCCTTCCGGGAGGCGGTGCGCACCGGACCCGCCCGCACGCACGCGTCGTGCGAGCAGGGCGGTGAGCCCTACGACCTCAGCGTGCTGGAGGTGGCGGAGGACGGCTCGGTCACCCTGGCCGGGGAGGGGGCCGACGGCCCGGACCTCGTCGCCGTGAACCGCGCGTTCCTGCTGGAGGCGCTCGCCGCGGGCGCCGGCGACCGGCTGGTCCTCGAGTTCGGCGCCCCCACGGCGCCCCTCGTGATCCGCCGGCCGGACGACGCCCGCGCGTTCTCGCTCCTGATGCCGGTGCGGCTGGAGGACTAGAGCGTTCCCCGCGGGCCGGGCGCCGGCCCGTTCAGCGTTCGGACCGGCTCTCGTCCACCGGTTCCAGCGTCTCCGCGGCCGGCGCCGTGCCCGCCACGGGCACGGTGTCGGCGGACGCGGTGCGCCGGGCGACCAGGCGCAGCGCGACGGGCTCGGTGTAGCGGGCCGTGAGCGGGCCCAGGACGACCAGGACCAGGACGTACGCCGTGGCCAGCGGCCCGAGGTCCGGTTCGATGCCGGCGGTGACCGCGAGGCCGGCGATGACGATGGAGAACTCCCCGCGGGCGACCAGGGTGCCGCCCGCGCGCCAGCGGCCCTTGGGGGAGATCCCGGCCCGGCGGGCCGCCCAGTAGCCGGTGGCGATCTTCGTCAGCGCGGTGACGACGGCGAGCGCGAGGGCGGGCAGGATCACCGGCGGGATGGACTGGGGGTCGGTGTGCAGTCCGAAGAAGACGAAGAACACGGCGGCGAACAGGTCCCGCAGCGGCGCCAGCAGGTTGTGCGCGCCCTCGGCCACCTCACCGGACAGGGCGATGCCGACCAGGAACGCGCCCACGGCCGCCGAGACCTGCAGCTGCTGGGCGAGGCCCGCGACGAGCAGGGTCAGCCCCAGCACCACCAGCAGCAGCTTCTCCGGGTCGTCGCTGGAGACGAAGCGGGAGATCACCCGCCCGTAGCGGACGGCGACGAACAGCACGAGCCCGGCGACGCCCAGGGCGATGGCCAGCGTGACGCTGCCCGCGGCGAGGCTGACGCCGGCCAGCAGGGCGGTGATGATCGGCAGGTAGACCGCCATGGCCAGGTCCTCGAGCACCAGGATGCTGAGGATGACCGGGGTCTCGCGGTTGCCGAGCCGTCCGAGGTCGCCGAGGACCTTCGCGATGACGCCGGAGGAGGAGATCCAGGTGACGCCGGCCAGCACCACCGCGGCGACCGGGCCCCAGCCGAGCAGCAGGGCCAGGGCGGCGCCGGGCAGGGCGTTCAGCGCCATGTCGACGAGGCCGGCCGGGTACTGGGTCTTGAGGTTGGAGACGAGGTCGCTGGCGGTGTACTCCAGGCCGAGCATGAGCAGCAGCAGGATGACGCCGATCTCGGCGCCGATCGCGACGAACTCCTCGCTCGCGCCGAGCGGCAGCAGCCCGCCCTCGCCGAAGGCGAGGCCGGCCAGCAGGTAGAGGGGGATCGGGGAGAACTGGAGGCGTCCGGCGAGGCGTCCCAGCAGGCCGAGCCCGAGGATGATCGCGCCGAACTCGATCAGGAAGACCGCGGAAGAGTGCACTCGCTCACTCCCGCCCGAGAATCGCGGCGGCGGCGTCGACGCCCTCGCGGGTGCCGATCAGGATCAGCGTGTCCCCGCCGGCCAGCCGGAAGTCCGGCGCGGGGGACGGGATCGCCTCGGCCCGCCGCAGCACGGCGACGATCGAGACCCCCGTGTCGGTGCGCATCCGGGTGTCGCCCAGCAGCCGGCCGTTCCAGTGGGAGACGGCGGACAGCTCGATGCGCTCGGCGACCAGCCCCAGGTCGGTGGTGTGCAGCAGGTTGGGGCTGTGGTGGGCGGGCATGAGCGCGTCGATCAGCGCGGCCGACTCGGTGACGGTCAGCCGTATGGAGCGGGCGCAGGCGTCCGGATCGTCGGAGCGGTAGACGTTGACCGTGCGGGCACCGTCGCGGTGCGCGATCACGGACAGGTGCTCGTGCTCACGCGTGGTGAGGTCGTATTTCACGCCGATGCCCGGCAGCGGCGTGGCGCTCATCCGTGGAGCAGGCACAGCCCGTCCCCTTCCCGGTTTTCTTCCGTGGTCGTCCGATGCGCGGGGCCGGCCGGGCCGCCGAACGGCACGGGTGATCCACCCCCACGGGGGGTAATGGTGCCATCCCGCCATTCGGCCGGAACATGGGTGTTGCCACGGATGGACATGGGGCGCGACGGGGCCGAGGATTTCCGGGGGGCCGTGTCGCCGCAGGTCGGAGGGGCGCATACGCGTCGTCTCCCGCGGGTACCCGGCCGCACGTCCGGAGACGGGAGCACGTGGTGAACGACACGGTGGTCGTGGGAGTGGACGGCTCGCCGTCCGGTCTCGCCGCGGTCGACGTCGCGGCCCGCGAGGCACGGCTGCGCGGTGCGCGGCTGCGGATCGTGCACGCGTTCAGCCGCCCGGCCGACCTCGACCCGATGGTCCACGGGGTGCTGGCGCAGGCCGAGCAGCGCGCCCACGACCGTGCGCCCGGGCTGGAGATCGCCAGGACCGTCGCGTCCGGCGAGACGCTGACGGTGTTGCGGAGCGAGTCGCGGCACGCGGCGCTGACGGTGGTCGGCGGGCGGGGCCGCGGCGGGTTCGGGGACCTGCTGCTGGGCTCGACGGCCGTGCAGCTGGCCGCGCACGGGCACGGTCCGCTGCTGGTGGTCCGCGGCCGTCCGGACCCCGAGGGGCCCGTCCTCCTCGCCGTGGACGGCTCGCCGGCCGGGGCCGCGGCGGCGGGCTTCGCCTTCGCCGAGGCCGCGCTGCACGGCGCTCCGCTGGTGGCGATGCACGTGTGGAACACCTGGAGCGAGCCGACGCCGTACGAGGGTTTCGCCGACCCGCTGAACGTGGTGGTGGATCTCGACCGGCTCCGGGAACGGCACCAGGGACTGCTGGAGGAGGCGGTGGCTCCGTGGCGGGACGCGCACCCCGGTGTCGCCGTGGAGCTGCGCGCGGAGCGGGCGCGGGTGCGGCACGCGCTGCTCGACGCGAGCCGGGAGGCCCGACTGGTGGTGGCCGGGGCCCGCGGCCACGGCGGCTTCGCCGGGATGCTGCTCGGTTCGGTCAGCCAGGCGCTGCTGTACCACGCCGACTGTCCCGTCGCCGTCGTGCGCGGCGCGGTGTGACGGGGCGTGCCGGTCGCCGCGGGGACGTCCTCACCGCCTCACAGGGCGATCACGGCGCGCACCAGGGTGCCGTCGGCGGAGCGCAGCACCGAGGTGTCCACGGAGTAGGCGTCGACGAGGGCGAGACCGCGGCCGAACGGGACGTCCATGTCGGCCGGCTCGCAGCGGGGCGCGGGGCGCTGCCGCCAGCGCCCGCCGTCGCGCACCCCCACCGTCAGGGAGCCGGCGCCGATCTCGAACACCACCTCCAGGTCGGGACTGCCGCTGTGCAGGACGACGTTGGTGGCGAGTTCGCTGACGATCACGGTGAGCGCCTCCTCCGCCGCCTCGGACAGCCGGTGGCCGCGCACCACCGCGCGCGCCAGCCGCCGCAGCCCCGGCACGGCCCGCGGGGAGGCCGGAAGGACGGCCACGGCCAGCAGGCCACTCCCGCACGGCGCCGTCCCCTCCCGGGGCCGCTCGCGTCCCGCCGGCCGGGGCGCCCCGGGGCCCGCCCCGGCCGGGCTCGGATCAGTCACGTTCTTCACGTCCGACTCCTGCCTGCGCAGCCGACCTCGTCGTCGGCGGGGCCCCACCGGTCCGCCGGGACCACGGGGCCTTACGGGGTCCACGCTGCCCGCCGTTCTCCGCCCCCGGCAATCAGGGCAGACTGAGTACGGATACGCAAACAACCGGGGACGCGTGTGACACGGGGGGGCGAACCCATGCCGGACGGCACTGGGACGGCGGACGGGACCGAGGCGGTGCTGTGCGGCCGGCTCACCGCGGCCCTCGACCCCAGGGGGGCCGGACGACCGGTGCTGCTGCTGGTCGAAGGCGCCGCCGGCACCGGAAAGAGCCGCCTGGTGGAGCGGCTCGGCGAGGCGGTGGCGCGCTCCGTCCGCCGTACGGCGGACGGTGGGGCGCCGGCCGGCGCCGGGCCGGGGCTCCTCGTCGTCGAGGACGTGCACCGGGCCCCGGCGGACGAGACGGCCCGGCTGCGCGCCCTGCTCGCCGACCCGCCCTCCCGGCTGGCGTGCGTCCTGAGCTACCGGCCCGAGGAACTCCCCGCACCGGGGCTGGTCCTCGGGCCCGACACCGACTTCCCGGCCTCCCTCCTGGTCGTACGGCACGTCCTGGGACCGCTCGGCGTCGCCGAGGTGCACCGGATGGCCGTCGCCGCCCTGGGCGCCGGCCGGTGCGCGCCGGGGCTGGCCGCGGCCCTGCACCACGCCTCCGGCGGGGTCGCCCAGACCGTCGCGGACCTGCTCGACCTGCTGGCCGCGGAACAGCCGCCCTTCGACCTGGACCGGCTCGGCCCTCCTGCCCGGCTCGGCACGCTGACGCTGCGGCGCACGGCCGCCGTCGCGGAGGAGCACCGGCGGATCGTCCTCGCCGCCGCCGTCCTCGACGAACCCGCCACCTCCCACGACCTCGGCGTGGTGGCCGGTCTGCCCGGCCGGGCCGGCGCCGACGCGCTGTCCGCCGCCCTGCGGGCCGCGGCGCTCGAGGAGCGCGGCGACGGGCGGTACGGCTTCGGCTCCCCGCTCGCCGCGGCCGCCGTCCGCCGCGCGGCGGACGGTCCCACGCGTGAGGCGCTGCACCGGCGGGCCGCGAACCTGCTCGCCAGACGCCAGCCCGTGCCGTGGGAACGCGTGGCCGTCCACCGCCGCGCCTGCGGTGAC
>NZ_JBEORT010000014.1:0-101034 GCF_040302425.1 Streptomyces sp. NPDC126497 | reverse complement strand
ATGAATACCAATAAAAAGGCTTCGATCAGCGTGTGCTCCACCTGGTTGATGGATTCATCAAGATCGGTTTTGGTACGGTAAAACTGGTTGTATTTGCGTCAACAACCTGGAGGGTGAGCGGCCATGCAGTTCGGGATCTTCAGTGTCGGGGACGTCACGCCCGACCCGACCACGGGACGTACGCCGACCGAGCGCGAGCGGATCAAGGCCATGGTCGCCATCGCGTTGAAGGCCGAGGAGGTGGGCCTGGACGTCTTCGCCACCGGCGAGCACCACAACCCGCCGTTCGTGCCGTCCTCGCCGACCACCATGCTCGGCTACATCGCGGCCCGCACCGAGCGGCTGGTGCTGTCGACCTCGACCACGCTGATCACCACCAACGACCCGGTGAAGATCGCCGAGGACTTCGCGATGCTCCAGCACCTGGCCGACGGGCGGGTGGATGTGATGATGGGCCGCGGCAACACCGGCCCGGTCTACCCCTGGTTCGGGCAGGACATCCGCCAGGGCATCAACCTCGCGATCGAGAACTACGCCCTGCTGCACCGGCTGTGGCGCGAGGACGTGGTGGACTGGGAGGGGACGTTCCGCACCCCGCTGCAGGGCTTCACCGCCACGCCCCGCCCGCTGGACGGGGTGCCGCCGTTCGTCTGGCACGGCTCGATCCGCTCCCCGGAGATCGCCGAGCAGGCCGCGTACTACGGCGACGGCTTCTTCCACAACAACATCTTCTGGCCGGCCGACCACACCCGGCGCATGGTCGAGCTGTACCGGACCCGCTACGCCCACTACGGGCACGGCACCCCCGAGCAGGCGATCGTCGGCCTGGGCGGTCAGGTGTTCATGCGGAGGAACAGCCAGGACGCGGTGCGCGAGTTCCGCCCCTACTTCGACGTGGCGCCGGTCTACGGGCACGGGCCGTCGCTGGAGGAGTTCACCGCGCAGACCCCGCTGACCGTGGGCTCCCCGCAGCAGGTCATCGAGAAGACGCTGTCGTTCCGCAGTTACGCCGGCGACTACCAGCGCCAGCTGTTCCTGATGGACCACGCCGGGCTGCCGCTGAAGACCGTGCTGGAACAGCTCGACCTGCTCGGCGAGGAGGTCGTACCGGTGCTGCGCAAGGAATTCGCCGCCCGCCGCCCGGCCGGCGTGCCCGACGCGCCCACCCACGCCTCGCTGCTGGCCGGCGCCAAGACCCAGGAAGGGGCACGGGCATGAAGCTCGTCGTCGTCTCGGCGGGACTGAGCCTGCCGTCCTCCACCCGGCTGCTCGGCGACCGCCTCGCCACCGCCACCGCCGCGCAGGCCCCGGCCGACGTCCGGGTGATCGAGCTGCGCGAGCTCGCCGTGGAGATCGCGCACACCTTCACCCACGGCTTCCCCGGCCGGGCGCTGGCCGAGGCCTTCGAGGCGGTGACCGCGGCCGACGGGCTGATCGTGGTCACCCCGGTGTTCTCGGCCTCCTACAGCGGGCTGTTCAAGTCGTTCTTCGACGCGCTCGGCGGCACCGACGCGGACGCCCTGACCGGGAAGCCGGTACTGATCGCCGCGACCGGCGGCAGCGCCCGCCACTCCCTGGTCCTGGACCACGCGCTGCGCCCGCTCTTCTCCCACCTCGGGGCCGTCGTCGTGCCCACCGGGGTCTACGCCGCCTCGGAGGACTGGGGCGCGGAGGGCCTGGACGGCCGCATCGAGCGCGCGGCGGGGGAGCTGGCGGCGCTGACGGCCGGAGCGTCCACCGTCCGCCCGCGGCCCCGGAAGGACACCTTCGAGGAGGTCACCCCGTTCGAGGAACGGCTCGCCGCACTGCGGCCCACCGGGTGAGACACGGGTAAGAAGCGGTCCCCGGCGCAGTCCGCCGGGGCCGCGGGACGGCGGGGGTTGGCACACTGGGCACGTGCCGCACACCGTTCTGCTCGCCGAAGACGACCGCGCCATCCGCAATGCCCTGGAACGCGCCCTCACCCTGGAGGGCTACCGGGTCACGGCCGTCGCCGACGGCGTCGAGGCCCTCGCGCAGGCCCACCGCGGCCGGCCCGACATCCTGGTCCTCGACGTGATGATGCCCGGCATCGACGGGCTCCAGGTGTGCCGGGTGCTGCGCGCCGAGGGCGACCGCACACCGGTGCTGATGCTGACCGCGCTGGTGGAGACCGCCGACCGGATCGCGGGACTGGACGCGGGCGCCGACGACTACGTCGTCAAGCCCTTCGACGTCGAGGAGGTCTTCGCCCGGCTGCGCGCGCTGCTGCGCCGGGCGGCCCCCGCGGCACCGGCCCCCGAGCCCCTGGCGGAGCCGGAGCCGGACACCTCCGGCCGGTTCCTGGAGGCGGCCGGGCTGCGCATGGACCCGCAGGCGCGCCGGGCCTGGCGGGGGAGGCGGGAGCTGGAGCTGACCCGCACCGAGTTCGAACTGCTGGAGCTGCTGATTCGCCACGCGGGCATCGTCCTGGACCACTCCACCATCTACGACCGCATCTGGGGCTACGACTTCGGCCCCGGCTCCAAGAACCTCGCCGTCTACGTCGGCTACCTGCGCCGCAAGCTCGACGAGCCCGGCGCGCCGCAGCTGATCCACACCGTGCGCGGAGTGGGTTACGTGCTGCGGGAGGGCTGAGTGTCGTACGGGCGGCCGGTCTCCCGCAGACGGCTGCGGCTGCTGTCCCTGGGGACCACCTTCGCGGTGGCGTTCGCCGCGGTCACCGCCACCGTCACCGTCCTGGTCGGGATCCTCTCGTACAACGCCGCCGCCCGGCTGGTGCGGGTGGACCAGCAGTCCGTGTTCGACGAGGTGGTGCAGGACCTGCGCGGCGAGGTCCGGCAGAACCGGATGGCGCCGCACGACTTCTCCTCCGCCGCGCCCGGCCACGACCTGGTGCGGCCCGCGCGCACCGACGTGCAGGTGCTCGGGCCGGACGGCGACGTCGTCGACCCCGGCAACCCGGGGCTGCCGGTGGTCGACGCCGACCGGCGGATCGCGGGCGCCGCGACCGCGGGGCGGGTGGTCGTGCACGCGGACGTCGACGTCGGCGACGACGTCTACCGGGTGGCGACCGTCGCGCTGGGCGGTGAGCGGGGCGCGGTGCAGGTCGCGCAGGAGTTCAGCGACACCGAGGACCTGCTGCGGGCGCTCCAGCGGCGCACGCTGATCCTGATGGCGGCGGTGGTGGTCGGGGCCGGGCTGTTCGGCTGGTGGCTGGCCCGGCGCATCACCCGCCGTCTGGTCGTCCTCACCGACGCCGCCGAGGTCGTCGCCCGCACCCGCCGGCTCGGCATCCAGGTGCCCGTCGCCGGCTACGACGAGGTGGGGCGCCTGGGCCGCGCCTTCGACCGGATGCTGGGCCGGCTCGCCCAGTCCGAGGAGGACCAGCGCCGGCTGGTCCAGGACGCCGGGCACGAGCTGCGTACGCCGCTCACCTCGCTGCGCACCAACATCTCCCTGCTGCGCCGCATCGACGAACTGCCGCCCGGCACCCGCGAGGAACTGGTCGCCGATCTCACCCAGGAGGCCCGCGAGCTGACCGACCTGGTCAACGAGCTGGTCGACCTCGCGGCCGGGCAGTCCGACACCGAGCCGCCGCAACGGGTCGACCTCGCGGACATCGCCGAGGACGTCGCGGGACTCGCCCGGCGCCGCACCGGACGGGAGATCGTGGTGGACGCGAGCGGCGACACCACCACCGACGGACGGCCCGGGATGCTCACGCGGGCGCTGTCCAACCTGGTCGAGAACGCCGTCAAGTTCGACCGGGACGGCCGCGTCCCCGTCGAGATCCGCGTCACGGGCCCGGCGCGCCCCGGCACGGTCCGGGTGGAGGTGCGCGACCGCGGCCCCGGCATCGCCGACGGCGACCTGACCCGTGTCTTCGACCGCTTCTACCGCGCCGCCGACGCCCGCTCCCTGCCCGGTTCGGGGCTCGGCCTGTCCATCGTCCGGGAGGTCGCCCTCGCCCACGGCGGGGCGCCGTACGCCTTCCGGCGGGAGGGCGGGGGGACGGTGACCGGGTTCACGGTGGGCGGTGTGGGCGGTGTGGCCGGACGACCGGCGGACGAGTGAGCGGCGCCCGCGGGCACCGGGTGCCGCGGTGCGGCGGGGGACGTCGGTCAGCGCACGAGGAGGTCGACCACGCCCGTCAGGTCCTCCTCGCCGCTGCCCTCGGACAGGCGGCGGCGCATCAACGCGAAGTACGGGGCGAGCAGTTCCGGGCTGACGCCCTGCTGTTCGGCGGTCCTCAGGAAGGTCGGCGTGCCGGCCACCTGCATGGCGAGGTGGGAGACGACCCCCTCGGTGTAGTCGCCGCTGCGCAGTTGCTCGGCGGTCCGGTGCACGGAGGGGGCCATCGCGACGAGCCAGTCGGCGAGCAGCGGGGCGAGCGACGCGGGGTCGACGTCCTCCTTGCGGATCAGGGCGAAGGCGTGCGCGGCCCCGGCGAACATCCCGTACATGGCGCTGAGCAGGGCCACGTCGTGGAGGGCCGCGAAGCCCGAGTCCGCACCGACGTAACGGGTGCCGAGCGGTACGCGCAGCGTCTCCTCGTGCCGCTCGAACAGCTCCCGCGAGCCGCTGTAGAAGGCGTAGCCGCCGGCCTCGGGGACGCCGACCATCGGGGGGACGGCCATGATCCCGCCGTCCAGGTAGCGGGCACCGCGCTCACGGGCCCACGCGGCGCGGGCCCGGGCCTCGGCCGGGGTGGTGGTGGTCAGGTTGACCAGGTCCCGGCCGGCCAGGTCGACGCCGGCCAGCGTCTCCCCGACCGAGGCGTCGTCCAGCAGACAGACGACGACGAGGGTGTTCGCCGCGACGGCGGCGGCGCCGTCCGCGGCCTCCGCCCCCTCGGCGGCGAGCGGCGCGGAGCGGGCCGGGGTGCGGTTCCAGACGGTGACCGGGTGGCCGGCGGCGAGCCAGGAACGGGCCAGCGCGGTGCCCATCGCGCCGAGGCCCAGCAACGTGACGGGAGTCTTCTCAGCGGTGTTCTGTGCCATGCCGACTAGGCTGGGAGCAGGCCCGGAGGCGATCAAGTACGCACTTCGGAGTGGGTGGTTACCCCGGGGTGAGCGAGCACGTCGGAGGGGTGGGGGCATGACGACGCTGAACCGGCCGAGCACACCGGACGGGCACGTCTGCGGGATCGACACCGCGATGGAGGTGATCGGCGGCAGGTGGAAGGTGCTGATCCTCTGGGCGCTCCACGAACACCCCCACCGCCGCTTCGGCGAGCTGCGCCGGCTGCTCCCGGGCGTCACCGAGAAGGTGCTCGCCTCCCACCTGCGCGAGATGGAGGCGGACGGCGTCGTGCGCCGCGTCTCCTACGACGAGGTGCCGCCCCGTGTCGAGTACTCGCTGACCGGGGACGGCGAGCGCCTCAACGAAGCGCTCGAGCCCCTGGCCGCCTGGGGACGCGACCGGACGGCCGCCCGAAACCGGCAGCAGGAGCCCTGACGCCCCGCCGCGTGCGGCCGGTGCGGGACGTCCCGCCACTCGTGCGGTGACGGCCTGCGGCAGCCGCGCCCCGGAAGGGGCGGCGGGCCCGCTCGCGCGTGTCGCGCGGCCCGAGGAGATCGCGCCGGTGTACGCGCACCTGGCCCCCGAGGCCGACTCCGGCCTCACCGTCGGCGAGGTCATCGCCGTCACCGGCGGCGTCACCACCACCGGCCGGTTGGCCCGCCGGCCCGGGGGGCGGCCGGTGCGGGGGCCGTCCTCCCGCCTCGTAGACTGCGACCGTCCCGGACCGCGCCGCCCGGGCCGTCCCGGCTCCGGCACGGACCGGCCGGCGTCGCCCCGCACGGTGCCGGGCGGCCGATCCGACCCAGGACACGGAAGGTGCAGCACGGTGGCAGGTCATCGCGGCACGGCGGTCCTCGACGACCCGGTGGGCGAGTCGCTCAGGGGGCACCACGCACACCTCGCCCGCCGGCTCGGCGCGGCCGCCGCCTACCCGTCGCCGGTCGCGACCTTCTCCGCCGTGTCCGCCACCGCGGACGCCACGGAGTGGCACGACCTGGCCCGGCTGCTCGGCCGGGGAGAGCTCGCCGACATGTTCAGCTGCCCGGCCCTCCCACCGCCGGACTGGGAGCCGGTCTTCACCCTCGAAGGCCGCCAGCTGATCTGGTCCGGCGACGACCGCCCCGACCACCCGCGTGCCGAGCCCGACCCCGGTGTGGTCGAACTGGGCCCCGCGGACGTCCCCGAGATGCTCGACCTCGTCGAACGGACCCGGCCGGGGCCGTTCCGTCCGCGCACGCACGAACTCGGCGCCTACCTCGGCGTCCGCGAGGAGGGCGTGCTGGTGGCGATGGCGGGGGAACGGCTGCGGCCTCCCGGCTGGACCGAGATCAGCGCCGTCTGCACCGCACCCGAGGCACGCGGCCGCGGTCACGCCGCACGCCTGGTGCGCGCGCTCGTCGCGCGCGTCCTGGCACGGCGGGAACGTCCTTTCCTGCACGTGGCCGAGTCGAACGCCGACGCGATCGCCCTCTACGAGCGGATCGGGTTCCGGACCCGCCGACAGGTGACCTTCCGCGGGTTCCGCACCCCATGACGGCCCGGGACACCGGCCCGACGGGCGGACGGACGTGGCCGGCCGCGGCCGTGGCCGGGCCGGAGCAGCGAGGGCTCGGTCCGGGAGGGGCGGCGGCGCACGCCGGTGCGCAGCGCGGTGCGATCGCCGCCGTGCAGGTGCTCGGCCTCGCCGTGTGGTTCTCCATGTCGGCGGTGGTCCCCGGCCTGCGGAACGACTGGGGGCTCACGGCCGGCGGCGCGGTGTGGCTGACGGCCTCCGTGCAGCTCGGTTTCGTCGCCGGGGCCGTGGCCTCGACCGCCCTGAACCTGGCGGACCGCGTCCCGCCCCAGCGCCTGCTCGCCGCCAGTGCCGCGGCGGCCGCCGCCTGCACCGTGGCGCTGGCCCTGGTCGCCGACGGACCGGCCGTCGCCGTCCCGCTGCGCTTCACGACCGGGATGTTCCTGGCCGGGGTCTACCCCACCGGAATGAAGCTCATGGCCTCGTGGTCCGGCAGCGCCGGACGGGGCAGGACGATGGGCGTCCTCATCGCCGCCCTCACCCTCGGCTCCACGCTTCCCCACCTCATCGCCGGGCTGGGCTCCCTGCCCTGGCGCGGTGTCCTGCTCGCCGCGGCGGCGGCCGGACTCACGGGCTCCGGCATCGCCCTGCTCCTCGTCCGGCCCGGCCCCCACGCGGCGTCGTCCGCTCCCGTCCGCAACCCCCGGTACGCGCTGGCCATGTTCACCGAGCGCGGGCCGCGCCTGGCCAACCTCGGCTACTTCGGGCACATGTGGGAGCTCTACGCCCTGTGGACCTGGCTCCCGTCCTTCCTGTCGGCGGCCCCCGCCGCGGGAGGGCTCCCGGGCGCGGTGGAGATCACGGTGTTCCTCGCCATGGGGCTCGGCGGAGCGGCCGGCTGCCTGCTCGGCGGCTGGGGCGCGGACCGCTTCGGCCGCTCCCCCGCCGCCCTGACGGCGCTCCTGCTCAGCGGCGTGTGCTGCCTGCTCTCCCCGCTCCTCTTCCACGCCCCGGCGCCGCTGCTGTTCGCCTTCTGCGCGCTGTGGGGCGCCGCCGTGATCGCCGACTCGGGGGTGTTCTCCACCTCGCTGAGCGAGGTCGCCGACCACCGCTACATCGGCACGGCGCTCACCGGCCAGACCGCGATCGGCTTCGCCCTCACCGTGGTCAGCATCCAGCTCACCCCCCTGCTGGCCGAGGCCGTCGGCTGGGAGTACGCCTTCCTGCTCCTCGCCCCCGGCCCCCTGGCCGGCGCCCTCGCCATGCGCGCCTTCGGCAAGGGCGCCCCCTCCGCCCGCGCTCCGCAGGACGCCTCCTGACGGCCGGACACGACGTGCACGCCGCACCGTACGCCGGCTCACGCGCCCCGGGTCACCGCCGACGGAAAAGGGCGGGGCCCGAAGACCCCGCCCGACACCAGTGGAACCCCAGCTCAGGGCCACACCAGGCAGTACGCCTGATGCCCCGCCTCGTGCAGCCGGTGCGAGAAGTCCTGCCACTCGTGCAGCAGCCGGTAGACGTTGAACGCGTCGCGCGGGCCGCCGCGGTCCGGGACCGTCGACCAGATGAAGGCCGCCGCACCGACCGCCTCCTCGCCTATGCCGCGCAGCGGGTCGACGACCGTCATGGGGAGTTTCACGACCGCGTAGTCGGGGTGCAGGACGACCAGCTCCAGGGGCGGGACCTTGTGCAGGGGGACGCCCTCGATGCCCGTGAGGACCATCGCGGCCATGGTCTCCGGCTTGATCTTGGTGAACATGCCGTTCATGCCGAGCTCGTCGCCGCCGAGTTCCTCGGGGCGCATCGAGATCGGTACGCGGGCCGCGGTGGCGCCGTCCGGCGCGCCGAAGTACTTGTACGTCACCCCCACCCGACCACCATTCCTGCTCCCCGCCCCGCTCAGGGGGCCGATCCGCTCCGGTCCACCGTGTGTCCGCCGTGTCTCGTCCGTGTCCTCCGCCTCGCGTCGGTGCCTTCCCCGCCGGGCACGTCGAGGACCCAGGTCATCGGTCCCCTCGCCCAGTCCGCCACCGCGATGCATATCTCCACCCGACTGCTTTTCTAGGACGCGTGGCCCCCGCCGCGCAACCCGATCATCGTGTCAGTGACCTCCCCCACGGCCGCCCGCCGAAACGTACGGTGGAACATCTGCCCGCGGGATGCCCGCAGCCTCCGGCCGGTCCCGGCCGTGCGAGCTGTGTGTATCAGACGCCAGTTTCGCAGATCACGGCCGATCGGGGGCCGGGTGCCGTGGTCCGCCCCTGGCCTACCCTGGACACGTCATACGCACCCGGAGCCGGGATGCTCCCGGAATGTCGGAGAAGGTCGGAGAAGTCGCAGGTCATGAGCGAACTGCCATATTCATACGAAGCCCCGGTCTCGCAGGCGCTGTTCGACCGTGCCGCGGCCGTCACGCCGGGCGGCGTGAACTCGCCGGTCCGCGCCTTCCGCGCGGTCGGCGGCACGCCCCGGTTCATGGTGTCGG
The DNA here is from genome assembly GCF_040302425.1 of Streptomyces sp. NPDC126497. Classification (NCBI taxonomy): domain Bacteria; kingdom Bacillati; phylum Actinomycetota; class Actinomycetes; order Kitasatosporales; family Streptomycetaceae; genus Streptomyces; species Streptomyces sp. NPDC126497. Next base: position 92,032 of record NZ_JBEORT010000014.1, on the reverse strand, counting down.
GCAGCGGCCCGTACCTGACCGACGCCGACGGACGCGAGTACGTCGACCTGGTCTGCTCCTGGGGCCCGATGATCCTCGGGCACGCGCACCCCGAGGTGATCGCCGCCGTGCGGGAGGCCGTCGCGCGCGGCACGTCCTTCGGCACGCCCGGTGAGGGCGAGGTCGCGCTCGCCGAGGAGATGGTCGCCCGGATCGAGCCGCTGGAGCAGGTGCGGCTGGTGTCCAGCGGCACCGAGGCCACCATGTCGGCGATCCGGCTGGCCCGCGGGTTCACGCGGCGCACCAAGGTGGTCAAGTTCGCCGGCTGCTACCACGGCCACGTCGACTCGCTGCTCGCCTCCGCGGGCTCCGGGGTCGCCACGTTCGCGCTCCCCGACACGCCCGGCGTCACCGGCGCCCAGGCCGGCGACACCATCGTGCTGCCCTACAACGACCTGGACGCCGTGCACGCCGCGTTCGCCGCGCACCCGGGCGAGATCGCCTGTGTGATCACCGAGGCGTCGCCGGGCAACATGGGCGTCGTACCGCCGCTGCCCGGGTTCAACCAGGGGCTGAAGGACGCCTGCGCCGCGAACGGCGCGCTGTACATCTCCGACGAGGTCATGACGGGCTTCCGGACCAGCCGGGAAGGGTGGTACGGCGTCGACGGCGTCCGCCCCGACCTGATGACCTTCGGCAAGGTGATGGGCGGCGGCTTCCCGGCCGCGGCCTTCGGCGGGCGCGCCGACGTCATGGGCCACCTCGCCCCGGCCGGTCCCGTCTACCAGGCCGGCACCCTCTCCGGGAACCCCGTCGCCACCGCCGCCGGGCTCGCCCAGCTGCGGCTGCTCGACGACGCCGCGTACGAGAAGGTGAACGCCGTCTCCGCGCAGATCCGGTCCCTCGTCACCGAGGCGCTGACCAAGGAGGGCGTCGCGCACACGCTGCAGAACGCCTCCAACATGTTCTCGGTGTTCTTCACCGAGAACCCGGTGCGCACCTACGACGACGCCAAGGCGCAGGAGTCGTTCCGCTTCACCGCGTTCTTCCACTCGCTCCTCGAGAACGGCGTCTACCTGCCGCCGTCGGCCTTCGAGTCCTGGTTCGTGTCCACCGCGCACGACGAGCGGGCCGTCCAGCGGATCGCCGACGCCCTCCCGGCGGCGGCCCGGGCGGCAGCGGAGGCGACCGCGTGAGCACCCCGGAGAACAAGGACGTCACCGTCGTCCACCTGATGCGGCACGGCGAGGTCGAGAACCCGGACGGCGTCCTCTACGGCCGTCTCCCCGGCTACCACCTCTCCGAGCTGGGCCGGCGCATGGCCGACCGGGTCGGCGAGCACCTCGCCTCCCGCGACGTCACGTACGTCGTCGCCTCCCCGCTGGAGCGGGCGCAGGAGACGGCCGAGCCCATCGCCAAGGCGCACGGCCTGGACATCGCCTCCGACGAGCGGCTGATCGAGGCGGAGAACGTCTTCCAGGGCAAGACCTTCGGCATCGGCGACGGCGCGCTGCGCCGCCCGGCCAACTGGAAGCACGTCGTCAACCCCTTCAAGCCGTCCTGGGGCGAGCCGTACGTCGACCAGGTCGTCCGCATGATGGGCGCGCTGAACGCGGCCAGGGACGCGGCGCGCGGACACGAGGCGGTGCTGGTCAGCCACCAGTTGCCGATCTGGATCGTGCGGTCCTACGTCGAGAAGCGACGGCTGTGGCACGACCCGCGCAAGCGGCAGTGCACGCTCGCCTCGCTGACCACCTTCACCTACCAGGGGGACAGGATCGTCTCCGTCGGCTACAGCGAGCCGGCCCGCGATCTCGTCCCGGCGCACCTGCTCGCCGGCGCCAAGCCGGTGAAGGGGAAGGGCAAGGCCTTCGGGGCGTAGGGCGGCCCGCGGGGCCCGACGCGGAGGATCCCGCTCGAACTCCGTCGCGAAACCTCCGCACGGGGCGGGAACCTCCCGCTCCGTCGCGTCCTCTGAAGGGGTGACCACCAGAGGACGCGACGAACAGGATTGCCATGCGCGGTCTCACCCGCAGGGGAGTGCTCGGGCTCGGGGCGGGGGCCGCGGCCGCGGTCCCGCTGACCGGCTGCGGCGGCTCCGGGGCCCCGGACGGCGCCGGCCGCCCCGGCGGTTCCCGCCGGAGCGGAACGCCGGAGCCGGAGCCGGAGCCGACGGCGACGGTCCGCCCGATCGGCGACGGCTCCACCTCCTTCACCGGCCGGCAGCCCCACCAGCCCGGGGCGCCGGTGCCGCTGGAGCCGGGGCAGACCCCGCCGCAGTTCGTCGTCTTCTCCTGGGACGGGGCCGGCGAGGTCGGCAACGGCCTCTTCCCGCGCTTCCTGGACCTCGCCAGGGAGCACGGCGCGTCCATGACCTTCTTCCTCTCGGGCCTGTACCTGCTGCCCGAGTCGAAGAAGCGGCTCTACGACCCCCCGAACAACCCGCGCGGCGCCTCCGACATCGGCTACCTCACCGACGCCCACATCAAGGACACGCTGAGGAACCTCCGCCGCGCCTGGCTCGAGGGGCACGAGATCGGCACCCACTTCAACGGCCACTTCTGCGCCGGCTCCGGCAGCGTCGGCACCTGGACGCCGCAGCAGTGGCGCAGCGAGATCGAGCAGGCCAAGTCCTTCGTGAAGGAGTGGCGGACCAATTCCGGCTGGACCGACCTGGAGCCGCTCCCCTTCGACTACGACAAGGAGCTCGTCGGCGGCCGCACGCCGTGTCTGCTCGGCCAGGACAACCTGCTGCCCACCGCCCGCGAGCTCGGCTGGCGCTACGACGCCTCCTCGCCCGGCGGCCGCCAGGTCTGGCCGTCGAAGAAGCGGGGCATATGGGACCTTCCGCTCCAGCAGATACCGTTCCCCGGCCGCTCCTTCGAGGTCCTGTCGATGGACTACAACATCCTCGCCAACCAGTCGGTCAACTCGACCAACGCGCCCGCCCGCCACCACCCCGGCTGGCGGCGGCAGGCGACCCGGGCGTACATATCCGGCTTCGAACGGGCCTACGAGACCAACCGGGCGCCCTTCTTCGTCGGCAACCACTTCGAACAGTGGAACGGCGGCATCTACATGGACGCCGTGGAGGAAGCCCTCAAGCACATCGCGCGGGAGAAGGAGAAGGGCGGCGACGTGAGGCTCGTCTCCTTCCGGCAGTTCACCGACTGGCTGGACGCGCAGCGGCCCGAGGTGCTGGAGCGGCTGCGGACCCTGGACGTCGGGCAGAAACCGGCCGGGGGCTGGAAGGCGTTCGGGAAGGACGCCGGCACCACCGGGAAGGGCGCCGAGAACGCCGCCTGATGTGCGGGTTCCCGCCCGCGCGGGGGGTGCGCAAGATCCCCGGAACGGACATGCGAAACTTTTCACATGAGTGCCGCCAGCCGCGCCCCCCAGCGCTCGAACCGGGCCGACCACAGCTCGCACCGTGTCCGCCGCCGCGCCGTCCTGGCCGCCGGCGCCGCCGCGGCCGCACTGCTCGTCTCCGCGTGCGGCTCGGGCGGGACGTCCGGCGGGGGCGGCAACACCAACTTCGTCGCCGGCACCGACGGCATCTCCACGGTCCCCGCGGGCAAGCGGGTCGCCGCGCCCGAGCTGTCCGGGAAGACCCTCGAGGGCGAGCAGCTCGACGTCGCCGACCACAAGGGCAAGGTCGTCGTCCTCAACATCTGGGGCTCCTGGTGCAACCCGTGCCGCGCGGAGGCCAAGTACTTCGCCAAGGTCTCCAAGGAGTACGCCGACCAGGACGTGCAGTTCGTCGGCATCAACACCCGGGACGGCAGCACCACGGCCGCCCTCGCCTTCGAGAAGGACTTCGGCATCCCCTACCCGAGCCTGTACGACCCCACGGGCAAGCTGATGCTCCGCTTCGAGAAGGGCACCCTCAACCCGCAGGCCGTCCCCTCCACCCTGGTCCTGGACCGGGACGGGAGGATCGCGGCCCGCTCGCTGACCGCCCTCGACGAGGAACGGCTGCGGGAGATGCTCGAGCCGGTCGTCGCGGAGAAGTGACGTGACGGCCCTGCACACGCTCGCCGCCGAGACGGGCTACAACGGCACGGTGCTCAACGGCGCCCTGCTGGTCGCCCTGCCCATCGCCCTGCTCGGCGGACTCGTCTCCTTCTTCTCGCCCTGCGTGCTGCCGCTGGTCCCCGGCTACCTCTCCTACGTCACCGGCGTCTCCGGCACCGACCTGGCCGAGGCCCGGCGCGGACGCATGGTCGCCGGCGCCTCCCTCTTCGTGCTCGGCTTCACCGCCGTGTTCGTCTCCGGCGGCGCCTTCTTCGGCTTCTTCGGGCAGACCCTGCAGGAGCAGTCGGGCGTGCTGTCCAAGGTGCTCGGCGTCCTCATGATCCTCATGGGCGTCTTCTTCATGGGCCTGATGCCCTGGCTCACCCAGCGCGAGTTCCGCTTCCACAAGCGTCCCGCGGCCGGGCTGGCCGGCGCCCCCGTCCTGGGCGCCCTGTTCGGCATCGGCTGGACGCCCTGCATCGGCCCGACGCTCGCCTCCGTGCTCACCCTCTCCGCGCAGCAGGAGAGCGCCGGACGCGGCGCCGTACTGACCGTCGCGTACTGTCTGGGACTGGGCGTCCCCTTCGTGCTCGCCGCCGTGGCCTTCCGCAAGGCGCTGGGCGCCTTCGGCTGGATCAAGCGCCACTACACCTGGGTGATGCGCATCGGCGGCATCATGATGATCACGACCGGGCTGCTGCTGCTGACCGGCGCGTGGAACAGCCTCGTGGCGGAGATGCAGACCTGGTCCAACGGCTTCACTGTGGGGATCTGACCCGATGAGCAAGACAACGACCGACGACGCCCCCGGGCCCGCCGACGACCAGGACCTCGGCGCCGCCGGCTCCCGGCTGTCCACCGCCCCCACCGAGGAGCAGCCCCACCTGCCCTCCCTGGGCGTCCTCGGCTGGGCCCGCTGGTTCTGGCGCCAGCTCACCTCCATGCGGGTGGCGCTGCTGCTGCTCCTGATGGTGTCGCTCGGCGCGATCCCCGGCTCGCTCATCCCGCAGACCGGCGTCGACGAGACGAAGGTCGCCGACTTCCGCGAGCGGCACGAGGTCCTCGCGCCGATCTACGACAAGCTCGGCCTGTTCCACGTCTACAGCTCGGTGTGGTTCTCCGCGATCTACATCCTGCTGTTCGTCTCCCTCATCGGCTGCATCGTGCCCCGCACCTGGCAGTTCGTGGGCCAGCTGCGCGGCCGCCCGCCCGGCGCCCCCCGCCGGCTGACCCGGCTGCCCGCCCACACCACCTGGCGCACCGGGACCGACCCCGAGCAGGTCCGCGAGGCCGCGCTCGCCCTGCTGCGCAAGCGCCGCTTCCGCGCCCACCTCGTGGGTGACGCCGTCGCCGCCGAGAAGGGCTACCTGCGCGAGGTCGGCAACCTGCTCTTCCACATCGCGCTGATCGTGATCCTGATCGCCTTCGGCTGGGGCCAGCTGTTCAAGTCCGAGGGCAACAAGCTGATCGTCGAGGGCGACGGCTTCTCCAACACGCTCACCCAGTACGACGACTTCAAGTCCGGCAGCCTCTTCACCAACGACGACCTGGAGCCGTTCAGCTTCGACGTCAAGGAGTTCACCGGCACCTACGAGCGCACCGGACCCAACAAGGGCACCCCGCGCACGTACCAGTCCGAGGTCACCTACACCGAGGGGGCCGACGGCGAGGAGAAGACCGCCGTCGTCAAGGTGAACGAGCCGCTGGAGATCGGCGACGCCAAGGTCTACCTCGTCAGCCACGGCTACGCGCCCGTCGTCACCGTCCGCGACGGCAAGGGGAAGATCGTCTACCAGGACGCCGTGCCGCTGCTGCCGCTCGACTCCAACGTCACCTCCTCCGGCGTGGTCAAGGTCCTCGACGGCTACCGCAACCCGGAGGGCGAGAAGGAGCAGCTCGGCTTCAACGCCTTCTTCGTGCCCACCTTCGGCGGCTCCGCCAGCGGCACGATGCTCTCCCAGTTCCCGGCGCTGGACTACCCGGTCCTCGCGCTCTCCGCCTACCACGGCGACCTGAAGGCCGACTCCGGCATTCCGCAGAGCGTGTACCAGATGGACAAGACCAAGATGAAGGAGTTCAAGGACTCCGAGGGCGAGCTGTTCAAGCAGCTGCTCACGCCCGGCGAGACCATGACGCTCCCGGACGGCGCCGGCTCGGTCACCTTCGAGGAGGACGTCAAGGAGTGGGCCGGCTTCCAGGTCGTCCAGGAGCCGGGCGGCGGCTGGGCGCTCGGCGGCGCCGTCGCCGCGATCGCCGGCCTCGCCGGCTCCCTGTTCATCCAGCGCCGCCGCGTGTGGGTGCGCGCGGTGCGCGGCGACGACGGCGTCACCGTCGTCGAGATGGCCGGCCTCGGCCGCAGCGAGTCCGCGAAGGTGCCCGAGGAACTCGGCGACCTCGCCGGAATCCTCTACGACCAGGCGCCGGGCGCGCCCGATCCCTCCCCGGACCCGTCCGATCCCACCGACACCGACACCGAAGCCGTACCTGCCGAAGGGGCTGAGAAGTGACTCTCGCCGCCGCAACAGATCTGGCCGCCGCGACCAACGAGAACCTCGCGGAGATCAGCAACGTGCTGGTCTACTCCGCGATGGCGGTCTACCTCCTCGCCTTCTTCGCGTACATCGCGGAGTGGACCTTCGGCAGCCGCAGCAAGGTCGCCCGCACCGCCGCCGCCCTCACCCCGAAGGCGGGGACCCGGGCGAAGGGGGCGCCGGCCGTCACCGTGAAGCAGGCCGGCGGCACCGCCGTGCTGGAGCGGCCGAAGGTCGTCGTGCGCGCCGCGACCGGCTCCCGCGACGTGCCCGACGGGCCCGGAGCGCACGGCGGGGACGAGAAGGGCGACCTCTACGGGCGCATCGCCGTCTCCCTCACCGTGCTCGCCTTCTGCCTCTCCTTCGGCGGCGTGCTCACCCGCGCGCTGTCCGTGGAGCGGGCGCCGTGGGGCAACATGTACGAGTTCAACATCACCTTCTCCACCACCGCGGTCGGCGTGTACCTCCTGCTGCTGGCGCTGAAGAAGAACGTGCGCTGGATCGGCCTGTTCCTGACCACCTCGGTCCTCGTCGACCTCGGCATCGCCGTCACCTGGCTCTACACCGAGAGCGACCAGCTGGTCCCCGCCCTCCACTCGTACTGGCTGTACATCCACGTCTCCACGGCGATCCTGTGCGGCGCCGTCTTCTACCTGGGCGCGGTCGGCGTGATCCTCTACCTGTTCAAGGACGCGTACGAGAACAAGCTCGCAGGCGGCGGCAAGCCCGGCAGCTTCGCCACCTCCGTCCTGGAGCGGCTGCCCGCCTCCGCCTCGCTGGACAAGTTCGCCTACCGGGTCAACGCGGCCGTGTTCCCGCTGTGGACGTTCACGATCATCGCGGGCGCCATCTGGGCGGGCGACGCCTGGGGCCGCTACTGGGGCTGGGACGCCAAGGAGGTCTGGTCCTTCATCACCTGGGTCGCCTACGCCGGCTACCTGCACGCCCGCGCCACCGCCGGCTGGAAGGGCCGCAAGGCCGCCTACCTGGCCCTGCTCGCCTTCGGCTGCTGGCTGTTCAACTACTACGGCGTCAACATCTTCGTCTCCAGCAAGCACTCCTACGCCGACGTCGGCCTGGGCGTGCTGCAGTCCGTGGGCCTCTGAACCCACCCGCCACGAAGGCCGGTTCCCCGTGACCCGGGTCACGGGGAACCGGCCTTCGCCGTTCGGCCGCCGACGCCCGCGCTCCACGGCTGTGGACGGCGGGCGACGCGCTCCCGCGTCACCGCGGCGCACCCGGCGTCGTCCAGCGGCACGACCTCCACGCCGTGGCCGGCCGGTCGTGGCCGCCGTGGAAGGCGGCCGCCTCGCCGGTCACTCGTACGTGACGTCCCGGCGGCCGCCCTCGTCGTGCCTCGGTGACGTCGGCCCTGCACCCGCCGGCGCGCTCGAAGGTGATGACGCCGTCGACGGCGCCGGGGATGAGCCCGGGAGGAGGCGCGGGTCCTTTGCCGGGGGCGTCGAGTGACGCGGGCGTGGGCCGGCCGCCCCGGACCGACGGCCGCTGACGCCGCCGGTGCGCCGGCCGCGGGTCACTCGCCCCGGTCGCGCTGGTCCTTGTCCCCGTCCTGGTCCTTGGGCCGGTCCTCGTCCAGCGACTTCAGGAACTCGGGGTTGTCGTCCGGCGCGACCCACTGCTGTCGGCCGCCGCCCCAGCCCCGGGCGGAACCGGCGACGCCGCCCGCGGGGTGCCGTTTCTTGCCGGCGATCAGCCACGAGATCGAGCCGACCAGCGGGAACAGCAGCACGAGGATCGCCCACAGCGGCTTGGGCATGTGCCGGATGTCCTCGTCCTTCGTGCTGATGCAGTCGATGAACGCGTACACGCTCAGAGCCAGTGGCACGAGGAACATCAGCACCCGCAGCATGGGGCCTCTCCAGCGAAAGCGGTGGGCGGTACAGGGCCAGGGTAACCGCTCGGGGATACTTGACCGCATGGCTTACGACGATCTTCGCTCCCTGCTCAGGTCGCTGGAGCGCGAGGGCGACCTCAAGCGCATCAAGGCCGAGGTCGACCCGTACCTGGAGGTCGGTGAGATCGTCGACCGGGTGCAGAAGGCCGGCGGTCCCGCACTGCTCTTCGAGAACGTGCGCGGCTCGGACACGCCCCTGGCGATGAACGTGTACGGCACCGACCGCCGCCTGCTGAAGGCGCTCGGCCTGACGTCGTACGCGGAGATCTCCGAGAAGATCGGCGGGCTGCTCAGGCCCGAGCTGCCGCAGGGCTTCATCGGCGTGCGCGAGGCGTTCGGGAAGCTCGGCGCGATGACGCACGTGCCGCCGAAGAAGGTGAAGGAGGCCCCCGTCCAGGAGGTCGTCCTGCACGGCGACGACGTGGACCTGGAGCGGCTCCCGGCACTGTTCACCTGGCCCAAGGACGGCGGCTCCTTCTTCAACCTGGGGCTGACCCACACCAAGGACCCGGAGACGGGCATCCGCAACCTCGGCCTGTACCGCCTCCAGCGCCACGACAAGCGCACCATCGGCATGCACTGGCAGATCCACAAGGACAGCCGCAACCACTACCAGGTGGCCGCCCGGCGCGGCGAGCGCCTGCCCGTCGCCATCGCCTTCGGCTGTCCGCCCGCCGTGACGTACGCCTCCACCGCACCGCTGCCCGGCGACATCGACGAGTACCTGTTCGCCGGGTTCGTGCAGGGCAAGCGGATCGAGATGGTGGACTGCAAGACGGTCCCGCTCCAGGTGCCCGCGCACGCGGAGGTCGTGCTGGAGGGCTGGCTGGAGCCCGGCGAGATGCTGCCCGAGGGGCCGTTCGGCGACCACACGGGCTTCTACACCCCGCAGGAGCCGTTCCCCGCGCTGACGATCGACTGCGTGACGATGCGCAGGCGTCCGCTGCTCCAGTCGATCGTGGTCGGCCGCCCGCCGACGGAGGACGGCCCGCTGGGCCGGGCGACGGAGCGTTTCTTCCTGCCGCTGCTGAAGATCATCGTCCCGGACATCGTGGACTACCACCTGCCCGAGGCCGGCGGCTTCCACAACTGCGCGATCGTCTCGATCGACAAGAAGTACCCGAAGCACGCGCAGAAGGTGATGCACGCCGTCTGGGGCGCGCACATGATGTCGCTGACCAAGCTGATCGTGGTCGTGGACTCGGACTGCGACGTGCACGACCTGCACGAGGTGGCCTGGCGGGCGCTGGGCAACACCGACTACTCCCGTGACCTCACGGTCGTCGAGGGCCCCGTCGACCATCTCGACCACGCCTCGTACCAGCAGTTCTGGGGCGGCAAGGCGGGCATCGACGCGACGAGGAAGTGGCCCGAGGAGGGGTACACGCGCGACGGCGGATGGCCCGACATGGTCGAGTCCGACCCGGACACGGCCGCCCTGGTCGACCGCCGCTGGAAGGAGTACGGACTGTGACCTCGGCCTCCGCCGCCCTCCCGCAGCAGCCGGGACGCACCAGGGCGTTCCTGCGGCTGGTGATGATCGAGCACTCGGTCTTCGCCCTGCCCTTCGCCTACATCGCCGCCCTCACCGCGATGTACGAGCGGGACGGGAACATCCACTGGGTGCGGCTGCTGCTGGTCACCCTCGCCATGGTCGGCCTGCGCACCTTCGCGATGGCCGCCAACCGGATCATCGACCGCGAGATCGACGCCCGTAACCCGCGCACCGCCCACCGCGAGCTGGTCACCGGGGCGATGTCGGTCCGGCACGCCTGGACCGGCGCGCTCGTCGCCCTCGCGGTCTTCCTCGGCGCGGCGGCGCTGCTCAACCCGCTCTGCCTGGTCCTCGCGCCCGTCGCGGTGATCCCGATGGTGGTGTATCCGTACGGCAAGCGGTTCACCGACTTCCCGCAGGCCATCCTCGGACTCGCGCAGGCGATGGGCCCGGTCGGCGGCTGGCTGGCGATCACCGGGTCGTGGTCCTGGGAGGCGGTCGTCCTCGGGCTCGCGGTCGGCGTCTGGATCGGCGGCTTCGACCTGATCTACGCCTGCCAGGACGTGGAGACCGACCGGGAGGTCGGCGTGAAGTCGGTCCCGGCCCGCTTCGGCATCCCCGCCGCGATCCGGGGCGCCCGCGCCTGCCACGCCGTGACGACGGCCCTGTTCGTCTGGTACGCGCTGCTCACCGACGCCGGAGCGTTCTTCTGGCTCGGCCTGCTGATCGTGGCCGGGGCGTTCGTCTACGAGCACACCATCGTCCGCCCGACCGACCTGTCCCGCCTGAACCGGGCGTTCTTCAGCGTCAACGGCTTCATCGGCATCGCGCTGTTCGGGTGCGCGCTGCTGGACCTGCTGGTGCGGGGGCTGACCGTGTAGCACGCCGGCGCGCGGGCCGGGCTCAGCCCTGGGGTTCCTGCGGCTTGGCGTCGACCTCGCGCAGCCCCTGGTCCCTGAGCTCGGTGCGCGCCTCGGTGCGGTGGCCCCGGGCGATGTAGTCCCGCACGACCAGCTCGATCGCGTCCTGGGGCGAGCCGACCCCCGCCAGGACCATCACCTCCACCACGAGTTCGGCGTCGATACTGATGCTGACCTTGGCCACGGTGCCCCCCATCGCGTCGTACGCGCACGATAGCCGCTCGGGGCGCGGCGGTACACGCGCGAGGCCCGGGGATCCGCACGACGGTGACGACGACGGTGACGGACGCCGGCGGTCATGTGTCCGCCCCCGGTGCCCCGACCGGTCCTGGGAACGGACGCCTGTCCTCCGCCGGTAGGCTCAAGATGTGAACGCAGGAGAAACGCGGCGCAAGCCTTGGATCGTGGGGGTCTCGGGGGCGTCCGGGACGCCCTACGCAGCCGCTGTGCTGCGTGCGCTGCTGGCGGCGGGGGAGAGCGTCGACCTCGTCGTCAGCCGGGCCTCCCGGCTCACCCTGCTGGACGAGACCGGCATCGCCTTCCGGGACGCCCACTGGCGGGACGACCTGCGGGAATGGCTGTCCCGAGGCGCGGACGGCAAGCCGGACACGTTCACCGTCGACCTCGACGGCGTACGGCACTGGGCCGCCGGCGACCTCGCGGCCGGGCCGTCCTCGGGGTCGTACCCGAGCAAGGGCATGCTGGTCGTGCCCGCCTCCACGGCCTGTGTGGCCGGGGTGGCGCTCGGGCTGTCCAAGGACCTGTTGCAGCGGGCGGCGAGCGTCACCCTGAAGGAGGGGCGCACGCTGGTCGTGGCCGTACGGGAGACCCCCCTGAACGGCCAGACCCTGCGGCACCTGGTGACGCTGGACGACGCGGGCGCGACCGTGGTGCCCGCCTCGCCGGCCTTCTACGCGGGCGCGACGCACATCCAGGACCTGGTGGACTTCGTCGCCGGACGCGTGCTCGACGCGGCGGGCGTCGAGCACCGGCTCTACCGCCGCTGGGAGGGCGAACTCGGCGGCGGATCCCGCCCGTGACCGAGCACTCCCGCAACACCCGCACGCACCAGAACTCCCAGACCTCTTCAGTGGAAGGCTTCGATTCGATGGACGCGGTGGACAGGCAGCTCATCCAGGCACTGAGGGAGAACGGCCGGGCCTCCTACGCGGAGCTCGGACGCCTCGTCGGCCTGTCGGGCCCCAGCGTCACCGACCGCATCAACCGGCTGGAGGCGGCCGGCGTCATCACCGGCTACCGCGCCACCGTGGACGCCGCCTCGCTGGGCCTCGGCGTCGCCGCCCTGATCGGCGTCTCGCTCTCCGACGCCGCCGACCACGAGGACGTGGCGCAGCGGCTGAAGGACCTGAAGGAGATCGAGGACTGCTGGTTCATCGCCGGCGACGACTCCTTCATGCTCAAGGTGCGGGCGACCGACGTGGACGGCCTGGAGAAGATCATCCGCCGGCTGTCCGGCACCAAGGGCGTCTCCCGGACCCGTACGACGATCGTGCTCTCCACGAAGTGGGAGAACCGCGTCGGTGAGCTGCCGGAGGAGGCGGAGTGACGGGGGCGTACGGTTGACCGGGTCTGTCCGAAGAGGGAAAGAGGGAGCGGCATGGACGTCGGGCTCAAGCGCGAGCTGGAGGAGAAGGTCCGGGCGGGCGAACGCCTGACCCGTGAGGACGGCATCGCGCTGTACGAGTCGGACGACCTGGCCTGGCTGGGCGGCCTCGCGCACGAGGTGCGCACGAGGCTGAACGGCGACGTCGTGCACTTCAACGTCAACCGTCACCTCAACATGACGAACGTGTGCACCGCCTCCTGCGCGTACTGCTCCTTCCAGCGCAAGCCGGGGGAGAAGGACGCGTACACGATGCGCATCGAGGAGGCGGTGAGGCTCGCCAAGGAGATGGAGTCGGAGAACCTGACCGAGCTGCACATCGTCAACGGGCTGCACCCCAACCTGCCGTGGCGCTACTACCCGCGCTCGCTGAGGGAGCTGAAGGCCGCGCTGCCGGACGTCTCGCTGAAGGCGTTCACGGCCACCGAGATCCACCACTTCGAGACCATCTCCGGCCTGTCCGCCTCCGAGATCCTCGACGAACTGATCGACGCGGGCCTCGAGTCGCTGACCGGCGGCGGCGCGGAGATCTTCGACTGGGAGGTGCGGCAGCACATCGTCGACCACCGGACCCACTGGGAGGACTGGTCGAGGATCCACCGGCTGGCGCACGAGAAGGGGCTCAGGACGCCGTGCACCATGCTGTACGGGCACATCGAGGAGCCCCGCCACCGCGTGGACCACGTGCTGAGGCTGCGCGAGCTCCAGGACGAGACCGGCGGCTTCCAGGTCTTCATCCCGCTGCGCTACCAGCACGACTTCGTCGACGTGAAGGACGGCAAGGTGCGCAACCGGCTCCAGGCGCGGACGCAGATGGCGACCGGCGCGGAGGCGCTGAAGACGTTCGCGGTGTCGCGGCTGCTGTTCGACAACGTGCCGCACGTCAAGGTGTTCTGGGTGATGCACGGCGTGCAGACGGCGCAGCTGGCGCTGCAGCACGGGGCGGACGACATGGACGGGTCGGTCGTCGAGTACAAGATCACGCACGACGCGGACAACTACGGCACGCCGAACAAGCTGACCCGCGAGGACCTGCTGGACCTGATCCGCGACGCCGGGTTCCGGCCGGTGGAACGGAACACGCGCTACGAGGTCATCCGGGAGTACGACGGCCCCGACCCGGCGCGCCGGGAGTCCCCCCAGCCGATGCGCGTCTGAGGGGGCGCCGCCCGGCCCGAGGGGTGGGGGGCGACCGGCGGGAAAGCGGCTGCGCATGCGCCGAGGTAATGCTTACCATCGGCCCATGCCCCTTACTTTCACGTTCGATCCCGTGGTCACCCCCGAACTCCGCGACGGCGTCCTCGACCTGTGGACCGACGTCACCAACGCCGGCGGGGCGGTCGGGTTCGTGCCGCCCGTGACGCGGGAGGACGTCCGCCCCCAGCTGGTGCGGCAGCTCGTGTCGATGGCGGAGGAGCGCTCCCGCCTCCTCGTCGGGCACGACGAGGAGGGCAGGGTGGCCGCGACGGCGTTCCTCACCCTCAACACCCACCGTCTGATGACCCACTGGATCTGGCTCTACACGGTGATGGTCCACCCCCGCCATCAGGGCAAGGGCTACGGCCGTGACCTGCTCGCCGCCGCCGAGCGGGCCGCCCGCACCCTCGACGGCGTCGAGGCGATCCGGCTGGGCTGCCGCGGCGGTCTCGGCCTGGAGCACTTCTACGCCTCCTGCGGCTACAAGGAGGTCGGCCGCGTCCCGGACGCCATCCGCGTGGCCCCCGGCGACGACCGCGACGACATCACCATGCTGCTCCCGCTGACCTGAGCCCCGCGCGCACCCCGCTGAAAGATCCCTGCCCGGTCGTGCTTCACTGGACGTCGTCCCTTTGGGGCGTTCTGACCGTACGCAGGGAAGAGTGGATGAGATGCTCCGCTACACGCTGATGCGCCTCGGGATCTTCGTGGGCTGCCTCGTGGTCGTCTGGGGCCTCGTCCACTCCGGCCTCGCCCCGCGCGGCCTCGGCGACTCCAACGGCCTGTGGATCATCCTGCTCGCGATGCTGATCTCGGCCCCCATCAGCCTCGTCGTGCTCCGCAAGGAGCGGGACCGGGCCTCCGAGCAGATCGTGCGGCGGATGGACCGGGCCAAGGCCGACCTGGAGGCCAACCGCAACCAGGAGGACGCGGCCGACGAGACCGCCCGCGCCCAGGGGCAGGCGCAGGAGCAGGCCTCGTAACGTCCGTCACATCCGCGCACCGCACCCGGGCGCCCCGGTTTCCGAACACCCCTGGAAATCGGGGCGCTTTGCGTTGTGCGGGCACCTTTGGCCTCCCGCCTCTCAAAGCAAGGCTTTGAGGGTCCCAAAGCTCAGGTGTTACGGTCTCAGGGTGAAGTCAGCAGTCGTGTTCCCCACGCCCCGGAGTGTTCCGCTCGTGGCGCGCCTGCACGTGGACCTCTGCCGGGTCACCGCCGCGAACTGTCGTCCCTGACGCCTGCGCGCCACCCGAGTCCCACGTCACCTTTCCCCACGCGTCCTCTCACCGGAGCATTCTCGTGTCCACGAACACGCGGTTCAGGCGGCCCGTACTGTCCGTACGCGCGCCCTTCTGGGTCCAGATACTCGCCGGCCTCTTCCTGGGCGTCCTGCTCGGCTGGCTCGCCCGCAGCCAGGACGTCTCCTGGCTGGTCACCACCCTGGAGAAGGTCGGCGGGACCTTCATCGGCCTGCTGAAGCTGGCCGTCGCCCCGCTGGTCTTCTTCGCGATCCTGGTCTCCATCACCAACCTGCGGAAGGTCAACAACGCGGCCCGGCTGGCCTCGCGCACCCTCCTCTGGTTCATGATCACCTCGTTGATCGCGGTGGCGATCGGCCTGGTCATCGGCCTGGTCACCAACCCGGGCGCCGGTACCGGCCTCACCCCGGCGGACGGCGACGCGCCGGAGAAGACCGGCTCCTGGATCGACTTCCTCACCGGCATCGTGCCGACCGACGTGATCACCCCGTTCACCGAGCTGAACGTGCTGCAGATCGTCTTCATGGCCGCCGTCGCCGGCATCGCCGCCCTCCAGCTCGGCGAGAAGGCCCAGCCGATCCTCACCCTGAGCGAGTCCGTCCTGGAGCTCCTCCAGAAGGCCCTGTGGTGGGTCATCCGCCTCGCCCCGCTCGGCACGATCGGCCTCATCGGCAACGCCATCGCCACCTACGGCTGGGACCTGATCGGCAAGTACGCCACCTTCACCGCCGACATCTACGTCGGCTGCCTGATCGTCCTCTTCGGCGTCTACCCGGCGCTGCTGGCGACCGTCGGCAAGGTCCGCCCGGTGCAGTTCTTCAAGGGCGCCTGGCCCGCGATCCAGCTGGCCTTCGTCTCCCGCTCCTCCGTCGGCACCATGCCGCTGACCCAGAAGGTCACCGAGCGCCTCGGCGTGCCCAAGGAGTACGCGAGCTTCGCCGTCCCGTTCGGCGCGACCACGAAGATGGACGGCTGCGCCGCGATCTACCCGGCGATCGCCGCGATCTTCGTCGCCCAGATCTTCGACATCCCGCTCGGCGTCGGCGACTACCTGCTGATCGCCTTCGTCTCGGTGGTGGGCTCCGCCGCCACGGCCGGCCTCACCGGCGCCACGGTCATGCTCACCCTCACCCTCTCCACCCTGGGCCTGCCCATGGAGGGCGTGGGCCTGCTGCTGGCCATCGACCCGATCCTGGACATGATCCGCACCGCGACGAACGTCGCCGGCCAGGCGCTGGTCCCGGTGATCGTCTCGGCCCGCGAGGGACTGCTCGACCGGAAGGCGTACGACTCGGTCCACTCCTCCCCGGTCGACGAGGAACCGGCCGACGAGGTCCCGGCCGACGGGCCCCGGCGGGCACCCGCCGTGGCCTGACCGTCACCGGATCCCGAACAGGGGCGCTTCCCGGCAATCACCGACGGGTGACCGTTGCTGGGGGCGCCCCTTATCCCCGTCCTCCCGGTGGTGTGGAATCACCTGGACCACGTGCGTCACACCACTCACGTGGTCCACATCGATGATCCGGCAGGGATCAGCACCACACGCGAAGGGGGAGACCGTGGCACGCACGCGGGCGCAGGGTCTGCGCAACGTCGCCGAGGCGGTCGCGTCCGGCACCGATCCGCGCACGGCGGCCCAGGACGAACTGCGCCGCCGCACCGCAGGGGGCGGCGCGCCGTCCCGGAACACCGGGGACGAACGCGGCGGGCGTCAGGAGGCCGCGGGCGAGGGGATGGACCCGGCCGACTTCCCGGCGGCCCGGGAGCAGGACGGGAGCTCCGTCGACACCGTCATGCGGCAGAAGACGGTGCCGCTGGACGAGGCGGGGGAGGCGCTGGGCCGCAGCGAGCAGCTGCGGGAGGACGGCAAGGTGGTGCACGCCATCTGCCCGATGGTGATGCCCCGGGGCCGGTCCCTGCTGTCCATGCTGCCGGTGCTGTCGCTGCTGGTGGTCGGCGTCGTGGGCGCCTCCGTCGTGTCGGCGGCCGGTGGCGGCGGCCTCACCGACCCCCTGTTCGGAGTGCACTACTGGGTCGTCGTGCTGCTCGCCGTCGCGTTCGTGTGGTGGCGGCAGGGCCTGGTCATGGTGCCGGACGGCTGCCAGGCGATGATCACCCGCTTCGGGAAGCTGGAGAAGGTCGTCGGGCCCGGCCGGGTCACCCTGCTCAGCCCCTGGAAGCGGGTGTCGTACATCGTCAACACGACCCGCGAGTACCCGTTCAACGCGCCGGTGCGCGAGGCCCCGACCAAGGGCGGGGTGAAGGCGTCCATCGACCTGTTCATCCAGTTCCGGATCAGCGACCCGGTCGAGTTCGTCTACACCCTCGGCGCCGTGCGCGGCTTCGAGGAGAAGCTGGGCAACGCCGTCAGCGAGACCATCCGCAGCCTGATCTACGAGCAGGAGGCGGCCGGCATCTACGACATGGTCGGTGAGGACAGCGGCCGTCTGCTGGAGCAGCTCAACCAGCAGTTCCGGCCCGCGGTGGAGCTGACCAACGCCAACATCACCCACGCCGAGCCCTCGGACCGGCGCTACCGGATGGACCTGGCCGCCCCCGAGATGGTGCGCGTGGCCAAGGAGGCGTACACCCACGAGTACGCGCTGCAGCTGCGCAAGGAGCAGGACGAGGGCGACCTGACCCGGGAGCTCGCCTCCAGTCAGGAGACGCTCTCCGCGATCCAGGCCGACATCGCCCAGTACCAGGCGCAGATGGACACCGCCGTGGAGCGCGAGACCAACCGCGCCGAGGCGCTGGCCCGCCAGCGCTACGTGCAGGCCGAGTCGGAGGCCAAGGCCAATGCGGCGCTGCTGGAGGCGCAGGCCCTCGACATCCGCGCGGTGACCGCGGCGCAGGCGCCGGAGATCCTCGAGTACCGCTACCAGCAGCAGGTGCTCGACACCCTGGAGCAGGTCGCCGACCACCTGCCGCGTCTGGTGCGCATCGGCGGCGCGGACGGTACCGGCGCGGCCGGGATCGACTTCCTCGAACTGGCCCGGGAGCTGGTCGGCGAGCGCGGGGCCGAGCTGTTCACCGACGCGGACATGGCCGCCGTACGGGACCGGCTGGCGGAGGTGTCCGAGCGCATCGCCGCGCGCGAGGAGGAGATCGGCGCCTTGCTGGCGGCCGAGCGGCCGACGGTGCCGCAGGTGCCCGAGGGCGCCGGGGCGGGCGATGTGCCCGCGTCCGCGGGGACCGCCGAAGCGAGCGATGTGTCCGAGTCCGCCGAGGAGGCCCAGCAGTGAGCTCCGCCCGTACCCGCCGCCGTTCGGTCATCTCCGAGGCCGTCGCCCCCTGGAGCGACATCGCCCGGCTGCTGCGCGGCGGTGAGGCCGACACCCTCATCCCGGTGATCATCCCCCGTCACCGCCGCCGGCTGTGGTGGATGCTGCCGCTCTGGCTCGGTGTCTACGCCCTGCTGACGGGTGTGATGCTGACGCTGCGCGAGGACGGTTCCGACGGCGCGGCCGATCTCGCCCACGGCGCGCCGGCCACCCTCGCCCACGTCGGCGGCGTGGTGCTGCTGCTGATCGGCGCGCTGTGGTGGTGGCGCTCCTCGATCGTCGAGATCGAGCAGGGCACCAACGGTGTGCTGACCCGCTACGGTGCCGTCACCCGCACCCTGGACGCCGGCCGGCACTACCTGTGGCACCCCTGGTCGAGGGTCGACTTCGTCGTGGACACGGCCACCGAGATCCCGTACTCGGCGCCCGTCATGGCCTGTCCCACGCAGGAGAACGTGCCGCTGCGCTCGATCGAGTTCTTCCTGAAGTTCCGCATCACCGACGCGGTGCTGTTCGTCCGCACCATCGGCGCCGGCAACTTCGACCTGGTGCTGTCCAGCGCCGTGCAGGACGCGATCCGGCAGCGGGCCCGCAGGATGCGCACCGAGCGCGCCTACGACCTGCGCGGCTCGGACGTGGCCGACATGCAGGAGCTGCTCAACCGGCAGCTGTCCGGCTACGGCGTGCGCATCACCGGCTGCAACATCCCCGACGTGCAGCTGCCGGCGCAGTACCAGCACCACCTGGCCACCCGGGAGCGGATCGCCAAGGAGCGCACCGCCTACGAGCAGGAGTGGGGCCTGACCCGCAAGCGGCGCATCGACAGCCTGGGCATGGACATCGAGCGGGCCAAGAAGGTGCGCGACGCCCGGATCGTCGAGGTGAAGGCCGCGCTGAACCGGGCCCGTGAGGAGGTCGCCCAGCTGCTGGAGCGGCAGGAGACCGAGGCCCAGCGGGTGCGGTTCGAGATCGAGACGCGCGGCCGCAGCGGACTCATCGCGGCCGAGAACGAGGCCCGCGCCCAGCGTGCCCTGGCCAAGGCCTACCGGGACAACCGGGCGGTGCTCCAGTACGAACTGGCCCGCAGGCGGCTCGAGGTGGGCGCCGGGCTGGCCGGGAAGGCCCCGCGGCCGGTGGTGGTGCGCACCGACGGCGGCACCGACACCTCGGCGCTGTCCACGCTGTTCACCGCGCAGCTGCTGCCGCGGCTGACGGCGGGCGAGCGGCCCGTCCTCGGCGACCGCACGGGGCCGGGGGACGACGGCGGCCGGGACCCGCGGTGAGCGACGGACCGTACGCTGTGTCCCATGGGTGCCGTGAAGACCAAGCGGATGCCGCGTGCGGTCCGTGAGCAGCAGATGCTGGACGCCGCCGTACGGACCTTCGGGCAACGGGGGTACATGGCCGCGTCGATGGACGAGATCGCCGAGCTGGCGGGCGTGTCGAAGCCGTTGGTGTACCTGTACCTGAACTCCAAGGAGGACCTGTTCACCGCGTGCATCCGGCGTGAGGCGAAGGCCCTCGTCGAGGCGGTGCGCGCCGGCGCCCGGCCGGGGCTGCCCGCGGACCGGCAGCTCTGGTCGGGCCTGACGGCGTTCTTCACGCACACCGCCCGCAACCCGGACGGCTGGGTGGTGCTGCACCTCCAGGCCCGCACCCACGGGGAGGTCTTCGCCGCCGAGGTCGCCGCGATGCGCGCGGAGATCGTGGCGTTCGTGACGCAGCTGATCCTCGACGCCGCCCGCGAGGCCCACCGGGACCCGGACCTGCCCGAGCGTGAGGTGTCCGGGCTCGCGGAGGCCCTGGTGGGTGCCGCCGAGTCCCTCGCGGACCGGGCCAACGCCACCCCCGGTGTCACGGCCCGGCAGTCGGCGGCGACCCTGATGAACTTCGCCTGGGCGGGGCTGGGCAACCTGATGGCGGGCCGCCGCTGGACCCCGCCCGACGACTGCGAGCCCGACACCGGCGCCGCCGGGGATCAGACCGGGCGGACCTCCCCGGTCAGGTGAACCCGGCCGCCGGCGCCGCGCAGCTGGAAGCGTCCGTCCCGCGCCGCGTAGGTGACCGTCCCCGGCAGCAGCACCGGCGCCCGGAAGTCGGCGCGGATCTCCGCCGCGTCCGGGACGCCGTGGGCGGCGAGGCAGCGGGCCACGGTCCACATGCCGTGCGCGATGGCGCGGGGGAAGCCGAAGAGGCGGGCGGTGAGCGGGTGGAGGTGGATCGGGTTGCGGTCGCCGGAGGCGGCGCCGTAGCGCCGTCCGACGTCCCCGGCCAGCTGCCACTGGGCGACGGCGGGCAGGGGCTCGCGCTCCTCCTCCCGCGCCGCGGCGGGCCGCCCGGAGGTCCGGTGCCGGGCCAGATAGGTGCTCCGCGACTCCCACACGACGTCCCCGCCGTCCCGCATCTCGGTGATCACGGCGACCTGGGTGCCGCGCCGGTGCGGGGCCAGTCCGTCGACGCGCACCGCCAGTTCGCGGGCGCCCGTGACGGGTGTCGCCCGGTGCCGGGTGATCCGTATCGACGTGTGGACGAGGCCGAGCAGCGGGAGCGGGAAGTCCGGCCCGCTCATCAGCCGCATGGCGAGCGGGAAGCCCAGCACGTGCGGGTACGTCACCGGCAGCGCGTCCCCGCCGGTCGGGAAGCCGCAGACCCGCTCGTAGGCGGCGAGCCGGGCGGGGGCGACGCGCGGCACGGGCAGCACCAGCCGGGTGCGGGGGTGGGCGGCGCCGGGACGCGGGCGCTTGAAGGGCGACAGCAGGGCGCCGCGCGCGAGGAGCGGCGCGAGGGCGGGGGGTGCGGAGAGCTCCACGGTGGGCGCGGGTGCGGACGTCACGGGGCGTTCACGCTCCCAGCAGGCTCTGGCCGCAGACCCGTACGACCTGGCCGTTCACCGCGCCGGAGGCCGGGTGGGCGAGCCAGGCGGTGGTCTCGGCGACGTCGGCGGGCAGGCCGCCCTGGGCGAGGGAGTTCATCCGGCGGCCCGCCTCGCGGATGAACAGCGGGACGGCGGCCGTCATCCTCGTCTCGATGAATCCGGGCGCCACGGCGTTCACCGTCACTCCGTGCCCGGCGAGGGCGTGCGGCGCGAGGGCGCGGACCAGGCCGGTGACGCCGGCCTTGCTCGCCCCGTAGTTGGTCTGGCCGGCGTTCCCGGCGATGCCCGCGATGGACGCCGTGGCGACGATCCGCCCGCCCCGCTTCAGGGTCCCGGCGGCGAGCAGCGCGTCGGTGGTGCGCAGCACGCTCGCCAGGTTCACCTCCAGTACGGAACTCCAGCGTTCGGCGGGCATGTTGACCAGCCGCCGGTCACGGGTGACGCCGGCGTTGTGGACGAGCACGTCGAGGCCGTCGGGGAGGGCTTCGGCGATCCGGGCGCCCGCGTCGGCGGCGGTGATGTCGAGGGGGAGCGCGACGCCGCCGAGCCGTTCGGCGACGCGCCGGGCGTCCGCCTCGGCCCGGGGGACGTCGAGGACGACCACCCGGGCGCCGTCCCGGGCCAGCGTCTCGGCGACCGCCTCGCCGATGCCGCGCGCGGCGCCGGTCACCAGGGCGGTGCGGCCGGACAGCGGGCGCTCCGCGTCGTGGGGGGCGGCGGGCCCGTGCCCGGCGACCTCGATCACCTGGCCGCTGACGTAGGCCGACTTGGGGGAGAGCAGGAAGCGCAGGGTGGACTCGGCGGCGGGGGCGTCGGCGAGGCGGACCAGGTTCACGGTGATGCCCCGGCCGGTCTCCTTGCCGAGGGAGCGGGTGAAGCCCTCCAACGCCTGCTGGGCGGCGGCCTGATGGTGGTCGGCGGGGTCGAGCGGGGCGCCGAGCACCACGATCCGGCCGCTCGCGGCGATCGACCGTACGACGGGGTGCAGGGCGGCGTGTACGCCGTCGAGCCCTTCCACGTCGCGTATCCCGCTCGCGTCCAGGACGACGGCGGCGGGCCGGCCCGTGGCGTCGTCCGCGCCGAGTCCCGTGCGGGCGAGCACGGGGGCGAGGTCGAGGCCGGACTTCCCGGCCGTGAGGTGGAGCAGGCCGCCGTCCAGCCGCGGCCGCTCCGGTGACCAGCGGCGCAGCGGCGCGGGCTGGGGGAGTCCCAGGCGGCGCGTGAGGAAGCGGCCGGGCGCGGTGCCGGTGAAGCTCAGATAACGGTCGGCCATGGGGGACTCCTCCGTCTTGCCGTGCCTGCTCCGGACGTGCTTACTCTGGAGTAAGGTTACCGGAGGTAATCCTATGTCACCGGTGAGGAGCAGGTCGAGATGAGCACCCTGGAGCCGAGCGCCGTCCGGCGCGTCGCGGTCATCGGCGGCAGCCGCGTCCCCTTCGCCCGTTCCGACGGCCCCTACGCCACCGCCTCCAACCAGGAGATGCTCACCGCCGCGCTGGACGGCCTGGTCGAGCGGTACGGGCTGCGCGCGCCGGGCGCGGTGGGCGAGTTCGTCGCCGGGGCGGTCCTCAAGCACAGCCGTGACTTCAACCTCGCCCGCGAGACCGTCCTCGGCTCGGCGCTCGACCCCCGCACCCCCGCCTACGACATCCAGCAGGCCTGCGGCACCGGACTCCAGGCGGTCGTCGCCGCCGCCAACAAGATCGCCCTCGGCCAGACGGACGCCGCGATCGCCGGCGGCGCCGACACCGCGAGCGACGCGCCCCTCGGCGTCAACGACGACCTGCGCAAGGTGCTGCTGGAGGCACGGCGGGCGAAGACCCTCGGCGGCCGGCTGAAGACCCTGGCGAAGGTGCGCCCCGGCCACCTCGTCCCCGACATCCCGCGCAACGCCGAACCGCGCACGCACCTGTCCATGGGCGAGCACGCCGCGGTCACCGCACGCGCCTGGGGCATCACCCGCGGGGACCAGGACGAACTGGCGGCGACCAGTCACCGGCGGCTGGCGGCGGCGTACGAACGCGGTCTGTTCCAGGACCTCGTGGTGCCCTTCCGGGGCCTGGCCCGCGACCAGAACCTGCGGCCCGGTTCGACGGTGGAGAAACTGGCCGCGCTGAAGCCGGTGTTCGGCCTCGACGGCCCCGAACCCACCATGACGGCGGGCAATTCGACCCCGCTCACCGACGGTGCCGCGCTGGTGCTGCTGGCGAGCGAGGAGTGGGCGGCGGAGCGGGACCTGCAACCCCTCGCCTACCTGACCGCGTACGAGACGGCCGCCGTGGACTTCGTGCACGGGGACGTCGCCGGCGGCGAGGACGGCCTGCTGATGGCACCCGCCCACGCGGTCCCGCGCATGCTGGAGCGGGCCGGTCTCGGCATGGCGGACTTCGACCTGGTCGAGGTCCACGAGGCGTTCGCCTCCCAGGTGCTGGCCACGCTGGCCGCCTGGGAGAAGCGGGGGCTGGCCCCGGTGGACCGCGCCCGGCTGAACGTGGCGGGCTCGTCCCTGGCCACCGGCCACCCCTTCGCCGCCACCGGTGCCCGCATCGTGGCGACCCTGGCGAAGCTCCTCGCCGAACGGGACGCCCCCGCACGCGGGCTGATCTCGATCTGCGCGGCGGGCGGCCAGGGCGTGACGGCGATCCTGGAGCGTACGTGAGTGACCCTCACGTAACCCGCAACACTGCACACCCCCGGCCCGGGACCACCCCCGGACCCGCACAGACCTTCCACGTCAGGGCCGTACGATCCCCGCACCGACCGGTGGTGACCCCTTTCCCCGACGGCCACCGGTGAGCGCCTCGGCGTGCGAGGCACGTACGTCGTGGCATCACGCAGTTCCCCCCTGCACGCCCCAGGAGCCGCCCGTGTCCACCGCCTGTTCCTCCGCTCCCGGCGACGACGTCCACGGAGCACCCGTCCTGGTCGAGCCGGAGATCCGGCGGCTGGACGGCGTCGTACGGGAGGCGTCCGTACCGCCGTTCGCCCGGCGGGTGCGGCACGGATCGCTCGCCGACCTGCCGTTCGAGAACGCGGGCGCGGCGCCGGACGCGGTGGTGCTCAGCCGGCGGACGGCGGACGGCAGCTGGCGGGACGTCACGGCGGAACGATTCGCCGCCGAGGTCCTGGCCGTCGCCAAGGGGCTGATCGCCGAGGGCTTGGCGCCGGGCGACCGGATCGCCGTCATGGCCCGCACGATCTACGAGTGGACCGTCCTCGACTTCGCCGCCTGGGCCGCCGGACTGGTCACCGTCCCGATCTACCCCACCTCCTCCGCCTTCCAGGCCCGCTGGATCCTGCACGACTCCGGCGCGGTCGCCCTGGTCACCGAGACCGCGGGGCAGGCCGCCGCCCTCGGCCCCGAGTTCCCGCACCTCCCCGACCTGCGGCGGGTATGGGTCGTGGAGAAGGGCCACGTCGACGCCCTGGCGGAAGCCGGAGCGCACCTGCCGGACGCCGAGGTGGAGGTGCGCAGGGGCATGCTGGGCCCCGACACCCTCGCCACCCTCGTCCACACCTCCGGCACCACCGGCCGCCCCAGGGGCTGCGCCCTCACCCACGGCAACTTCTTCGCCGAGGTGGACAACGCCATCGAGCTGCTCTACCCCGTCTTCAGGGCCCGGACCGGCGAAGAGGCCTCCGTCCTCCTCTTCCTGCCGATGTCCCACGTCTTCGGCCGGATGGTCGCCGTCGCCTGCGTGCGGGCCCGGGTCCGCCTCGGCCACGCGCCCAGCCTGGCCGCCGAGGACCTGCTGCCCGACCTGGCGAGCTTCCGGCCCACCTGCCTGCTGACCATCCCGTACATGCTGGAGAAGGTCTTCAACACCGCCCGCGCCCAGGCCGAGTCGGGCGGACGGCTGTCGGCCTTCGACCGCGCGGCGTCGGTGGCCCGCCGCTACGGCGAGGCCCTCGAGGCCGGCCGGGCGGGGGCGGGCGCCGGTCCGTCCCGCTCCCTGAAGACGGCCCGCGCCTTCTACGACCCGCTGGTCTACCGCAGGATCCGCAACGCCATGGGCGGCAAGGTGCGGTACGCCATCTGCGGCGGTTCCCCGCTCGGCCGCCGCCTCGCCGCGTTCTACGCCGGGGCCGGCATCGAGATCTTCGAGGGCTACGGACTGACGGAGACCACCGGCGCCGCGACGGTGACGCCCCCGCTCAGACCCCGTCTGGGCACGGTGGGCTGGCCGCTGCCGGGGACGCGGATCCGCATCGCGGCGGACGGCGAGGTCCTGGTCGGCGGCGACCACGTGCTGCGCGGCCACTGGGACCCCCAGGCGGGCGGGGTCGTGCCCGCCGCCCCCGACGGCTGGCTGCCCACCGGCGACCTCGGCGAACTGGACGACGAGGGCTACCTGACCATCACGGGCCGCAAGAAGGAGCTGATCATCACCTCCGGCGGCAAGAGCGTCGCCCCGGCCCCGCTGGAGAACTGGCTCCGCGCACACCCGCTGATCTCCCAGGTCATGGTGGTCGGCGACGGCCGCCCCTACGTCGGTGCGCTGATCACCCTCGACCCCGACGGCATCACCCACTGGCGCCGGATGAACGGCAGGCACCCGGTCCCGCCGGAACTCGTCGCCGACGACGAGGAGCTGCGCGCGATCCTGCAGCGCGCGGTCGACGAGGCCAACAGGATGCTCTCCCGTCCGGAGTCGATCCGCCGCTTCACCGTCCTCCCGGTGGACTTCACGGAGGCGGCGGGCCACCTGACCCCGTCGATGAAGCTGCGCCGGGAGGTGGTCCTGCGGGACTTCGCGGCGGAGGTGGAGGGACTGTACGGCGGGTAGGCCCGGTCGGGCTGTACGGCGGGCAGGGCCCGGGTCACCCGGCCGCCGCGCGGGCGATCAGGAGCGCCTGGGGGGTCGACTCGCCCCGGTCCGGGTCGGCCGCGCGCACCGTCTGCTGGACGAGGGCGAAACCGGCCGCCTCCAGGAGCGGGGTGATGCGTTCGGGCCGCATGCGCCGGAAGTCGAGGGTGACCGGGTGGCCCCAGGGGTGCTCGTGGCGGCGGGGCGCGTCGCCGTACTGGAACGCGAGCAGCAGGTGGCCCCCGGGCGCCAGGACCCGGCGGAACTCGGCGTAGACGGCGGGCAGCTCGTCCTGCGGGGTGTGGATGGTGGAGTACCAGGAGACCACGCCGGCGAGGGCGCCGTCGGGCAGGTCCAGGTTCCGCATCGAGCCCTGCTCGAAGCGCAGGCCGGGGTGCTCGCGACGGGCGATCGCGAGCATCCCTCCCGACAGGTCGAGGCCGAAGACGGAGAGGCCGAGGGAGGCGAGGTGCGCGGTCACCTCACCGGGGCCGCACCCCAGGTCGGCCACCCGGCCGCCCTCCCCGACCAACTCGGCGAAACCGGCCAGCAGCGCCCGGTCCAGCGGTCTGGCCGTGAGCTGGCCGCGGAACCGGGCGGCGTAGTCCTCGGCGACGGCGTCGTAGAAGGCACGGGTGGCGGCTGTGTGATCGGCGTCGGCGGCGGTCATGGGCGGTGACCCTACCCGTCCCCACCGACAGCCCCGGGGAAGGGCCGGCCGTGCGCTCCGAGCGGTCCGGTCACGTCGCCACCCCGCTGTCGGCGGGCCCGCCGGGCGCGCGGCGCGACATCCGCGCCGTGGGGCTGGAACCGGGGACCGCGCGCGCTTCCGAGCCGCGCGTCCCGGGGACCGTTGGAGCACATCGTGGTCGGCGCGGGACGGGTGAAGGCGGGACCCGGCGGAGAGCGCGGAACTCGGCCCCGGGGACCGCACGACGTACCGCGGGGATGTGCCGCACGCGTACCAGGCACCGGGGGCCGGCACGGAATTCGTACGGATCAGGCGGTACGTATGAGAGGAATTCCCCGGATGTTCACCGGAGCATTTCGGCGGTGCCGGGGAAAAGGCAGGAGCCCCGTCGCCTGACGGCGCGGGGCTCCTTGGGTACTGCTAGTCGTTCCCGGATCGGCGAGGATCAGACCGGGGTGACGTTCTCCGCCTGCGGGCCCTTCGGACCCTGCGTGACGTCGAAGGACACCTGCTGGTTCTCCTCAAGGGAGCGGAAGCCGCTCGCGTTGATCGCGGAGTAGTGGACGAAGACGTCGGGGCCGCCGCCTTCCTGGGCGATGAAACCAAAGCCCTTTTCGGCGTTGAACCACTTCACGGTTCCGGTAGCCATAAGCCCTCCTTGGGCCCAAAGGGTTGCCCTGCTCCAGAACCAGCAAGTGTGAAGACCAATTCTGCACAACTGCATCCGTCTGAGAACGACGAGAGCCCGCGGTCACATGCTCCGCAGGCTCTGTACTGCAAGGGAAACCAAACTGCAACTTGCGACGAGCCTAGCACGCAGGCTCCCGAATGCAAGAGAGGTCAAGATCACGTCACCCGAATGTTTCAACGCCCCGTCCGTCACCGACCTCTGGTCGAACACGTGGGCGACCAGGGGGCGCAGATCCGCCCGCCCGGGACGGGGGCTAGCCTCACGATGTGGACAATCCTCGCACCCGGCCGCGCGTCGGCCACATCCAGTTCCTGAACTGCCTGCCCCTGTACTGGGGGCTCGCGAGAACGGGCACGCTCCTCGACTTCGAGCTGACGAAGGACACCCCGGAAAAGCTCAGTGAGAAGCTGGTGCAGGGCGACCTCGACATCGGACCCGTCACCCTCGTCGAGTTCCTCAAGCACGCGGACCGGCTCGTCGCCTTCCCGGACATCGCCGTCGGCTGCGACGGCGACGTGATGTCGTGCGTGATCGCCTCGCAGGTCCCGCTGGACCGGCTGGACGGGGCACGGGTCGCCCTCGGGTCGACCTCCCGCACCTCCGTACGCCTCGCCCAGCTCCTCCTCGCCGAGCGGTACGACGTACGGCCCGACTACTACACCTGCCCGCCCGACCTGGGCCTGATGATGCGGGAGGCCGAGGCGGCCGTCCTCATCGGGGACGCGGCCCTGCGCGCGAACATGCTCGACGGACCCCGCTACGGGCTCGACGTGCACGACCTGGGCGCCCTGTGGAAGGAATGGACGGGCCTGCCGTTCGTCTTCGCGGTGTGGGCGGTGCGCCGCGACTACCTGGAACGCGAGCCGGTCATCACCCGCGCGGTGCACGAGGCCTTCCTCGCCTCCCGCAACCTCTCCCTGGAGGAGGTCGACAAGGTCGCCGAGCAGGCGGCCCGCTGGGAGGCCTTCGACGAGGCGACCCTGGCGCGGTACTTCACCACCCTCGACTTCAGCTTCGGCGCGCCGCAACTGGAGGCGGTCGCCGAGTTCGCCCGCCGGGTCGGACCGACGACGGGCTTCCCGGCGGACGTGCGGGTCGATCTGCTCCGGCCCTGAGGCCGCGGGCGACCCGCCCACTACCCTGCTGGAAGGTTACGGCGTACGGGGGAGAGGGGTGGCGCCATGCGGCCGCTCGACGTGGACGAGCCCACGGTCGTGGGGCCCTACCGGCTGCTCGGCCGGCTCGGCTCGGGCGGCATGGGCCGGGTGTACCTGGGCCGCAGCGCCGGGGGCCGCACGGTCGCGGTGAAGATCGTGCACCCGCACTTCGCGCTGGACGAGGAGTTCCGCGCCCGGTTCCGGCGCGAGGTCGACGCCGCCCGCCGGGTCGGCGGCGCCTGGACGGCCCCCGTCCTGGACGCCGACCCCGACGCCCGGGTCCCCTGGGTCGCCACCGCCTACGCGGCCGGCCCCTCCCTCGCCGCGGCCGTCACCGACACCGGCCCGCTGCCCGTGGCCACCGTACGGGCGCTGGGCGCGGGACTGGCCGAGGCGCTGACGGCCGTGCACGCACTGGGCCTGGTGCACAGGGACGTGAAGCCCTCCAACGTCCTCCTCACCCTGGACGGCCCCCTCCTGATCGACTTCGGCATCGCCCGCGCCACGGACGGCACGGCGTCCCTGACCTCGACGGGCGTGTCGATCGGCTCCCCCGGCTACATGTCCCCCGAGCAGATCCTCGGCAAGGGCGTGACGGGCGCGGCCGACGTCTTCTCCCTCGGCGCCGTCCTGGCGTACGCGGCGACGGGCAACCCCCCCTTCCCCGGCGACTCCTCGGCGGCCCTGCTGTACAAGGTCGTGCACGAGCCGCCCGAACTGGACGGGCTCGACGGCGACCTGCGCGGCCTGACGGAAGCCTGCCTGGCCAAGGACCCGTCCGCCCGACCGGCCCCGGCCGAGGTGGCCCGCCGACTGGCCCCCGAGGGGGCGGCGCGCCTGGTGGCGGCCGGCTGGCTGCCGGGGGCCCTGGTGGAACAGGTGAGCCGGGGCGCGGTGCGCCTCCTGAACCTGGAGGCGACGGGCGGGGGCCCGTCGGGACCGGTGGGGTTCAGCAGGCCGTCGGTGGGGGAGACGGCGGAGCCCGGCGGGGCGCCGCCGGACGGGGCCCCACCGGCCGGGGGCTTCGGCGATCCGCCGGCGAGCGGCGCGGGACCCGGGGGTTTCGGCGATCCGGCCACGAGTGGCCCCCCGCCGGCCGGCGCGGCGTCCGGGGGCTTCGGCCCGCCGCCCGTGATGCCGGGAACACCACGCCCGGGCACGGCCGCCGTCCCCGGGCCCCGCGACGCGCCGCCCCACGCACCCGTGGCCCCGCACCCGCCCACCCGGCCGGGGGACCGGAGCACCCCCGGGAAACTCTCCGTCTCCTTCGCGGCCGCCTCCTCCCCCGACCGCGGCGGCCGGGGCCGCCGCGTCAGCTGCACGGTCGCCCTCGCGGTGGCGGGCGCGCTGGCCGCGGTGACCGTCGGCTCCGTGTTCGTACTCGACCTGCTGCCGGGCGACTCCGGGAACGGCCCCGCACAGTCCGACGGCGGGAGCAGGTCCGAGGAACCGGCCGCCCCCCTCACCGTCCCCACCACCTACCTCGGCACCTGGGAGGGCCAGGCCGGCTCCCGCGAGGGCATCGCCATCCCGCTCGGCACGTTCCGGGTCACCCTCCGGCAGGCGGAGGTGGGCGAACAGGTGGGCACCCTCCGCCACACGGACATCTTCGGCGGCGTCTGCGACGACGTCCTCACCCTGAAGCAGGTCACGGAGGAACAGCTCGTCACGACCTCCGTCGGCGCCGGGTCCAACCGCGACGTCTGCAACCAGGCCGAGCACACGGTCCGCCTCACCCCGGCCGGCGACGACCTGGTCTACGAGTCGGACAGCAAGGAGTCGGGGTCCCCGAAGGCCCGCCTGACGAAGATCGGGTGACGGCGGGCCCCGGCCCGCCGGGGTCCGCTCACCCCGGCACCACGACCGTCCGCAGCTCCCCGTCGCCGAGGTGGAGCATGCCCTTGCCCGGGACCACCTGACCGCCGACCATCCCGCGGGACAGCCGTACGCCGATGAGGTCGCCGCTGGACGACTCCTGCGGCGAGAGCAGGATCCCGCGCCGCGCCTTCTTCGCGTCGACCTGCCAGCCGGAGAAGCCGCTGCACACGTCCTCCTCGTCACCGGCGATGACCAGGGCCAGCCCGCGCTCGGCACCGCGGGAGACGAGCTTCTTCAGCTGGCTCTCGGCGTCGCAGTCCTCCAGGATCTCCCCGTCGTCGACGAGCACGGCGATCGGCTCGTCCGTCGACGCCCCGTCGATCAGCTCCTCGAACTCGTCCTCGTCGATGTCGTCACCGGTGAAGACCTTCAGCACGCCCTCGGCGCCGTCGAGCCGACGCAGCGGCGACTGACGCGGGGCGGCGACGACCAGACGGGTGCCGTGCGCGAGGAACGACTGCGCGAAGTTCATCAGCACCGTCGAGCGGCCCGACTTGGCCGGACCCGCGATGACGAACGCCGGCACGCCGTCGGCGAGATCGGGACCGAAACCGACGATCTCGTCGCCGCCGATGCCGGCCAGGGCCCACAGCCTGGACCGGGACCCCTCCGGGTCGCGCAGCTCCCACGCCTCCGGGAAGGAGATCCGGCTCGGCAGGCTGTCCACCCGGAACGGCCGCCGCGCACGCGGCACCCCGGCGTCACGGGCGGCCGCCGCCTCACCGATGGCCGTGAGCGCCGCCGCCTGGCCCTGACCGGTGGTGTCCTCGCAGAGCAGCGCGAACTGCGTCTCCGTACCGGACTCGTTGCGGAAGGCGCGACCCGGCGGGATCTCCTCCGGCACCTTGCGGACCGGGATGCCGAGCGCGGAGAAGTCGCTGCGGTCGGCGAGCCGCAGACCGTACTTGTCCTCGGTGAGGGAGGCGATCCGGCCGACGAGCAGCGTCCGGTCACCGGTCAGCACGAGGTGGATGCCGACGCTGGCACCCTCCCGCATCATCGTCTGCAACTCGTCGGTGAGCGAACCGTGGTCGATCTCGCCGAGCGTGGGCACCCAGCCCTCCCAGCGGTCCAGCAGCACCACGACGTGCGGCAGCCGCTCCTCCTCGGCGACCGCGGCCCGCTGCTCGCCGATGTCCGCGAACCCCTTGTCCGCCAGCAGGTCCTGGCGGCGGGAGAGCTCGCCCTTGAGCCGGTTGACGAGCCGGATCACCCGCTCGGTCTGGTTGCGGCCGACGACCGCGCCGCAGTGCGGCAGCCGGGTCAGCGCGTTCAGCGCGCCGTTGCCGCAGTCGATGCCGTACAGGTGGACGTCGGCGACGGAGTGGGTGCGGGCCAGGGAGCCCGCGAGGGTGCGCAGCACCTGGGACCGGCCGCTGCGCGGGGCGCCGCCGATCATCAGATGGCCGAAGGTGGAGAAGTCGACGACGACCGGCCGGCGGGCCTGGTCGCCCGGCAGGTCCTCGACGCCGAACGGAGCCGGCGGCAGCTTGCCCGGCGCGAGGGCGACCGCCGGGACCTCGACGTCGTCGAGCAGCAGCGTCTCGTCCAGGGCGGGCAGCCAGGGGCTGTGCTGGGCCGGGATGCCGAGCGCGCTGTTGGCCTCGCGCACGGCGTCGACGAGCACCTTCAGATCGGTGATCTCGTCGTCCTCGCGCACCTCCGACTTCGGCTTGGCCAGCGCGGCCCGCCCCAGGTCCTCCCAGGTCAGCGGCCCCACCCAGGGGGCGAGGGCGGCCGGGTCCGCCGCTCCGGGCCGCCGACCGCCGACCCGCCCCGACTGGAACGGCACCAGCGAGGCGTGACCGAGCCGCGCGTACGCCCGGCCCGGGGTGCTCTTCGCGATGTGCCCGGCCTCGGGCGAGTCGATGACGTCCGTCGACTCACCGGCGTCCGTCACCCGCAGGGCGATCCGGAGGTTGGTGTTGGCGCGGATCTCCGGGGAGACGACACCGCTCGGCCGCTGCGTGGCGAGCAGCAGGTGGATGCCGAGGGAACGCCCTCGCTGCGCGATGTTCACCAGGCCCGTCACGAAGTCGGGCAGGTCGCGCACCATGGACGCGAACTCGTCGATCACGATGAGCAGCCGCGGCACGGGCGCGTGGGACGGGTCCCGCCGCACCAGGTCCTGGTAGTCCTCGATGTCCTTGGCGTCCGCGGCGGCCAGGATGTGCTCGCGCCGCTTCAGCTCGGCGCCCAGCGACTCCAGCGCCCGCTCCACCAGGTGGGCGTCGAGGTCGGTCACCATGCCGACGGTGTGCGGCAGCTTCACACAGTCCTTGAAGGCGGAACCACCCTTGTAGTCGACGAGGACGAACGTCATGTTCTCCGGCGTGTTGGCGACGGCCAGCGCGGCGACGATCGTCTGCAGCAGCTCGGACTTGCCGGAACCGGTCGTACCGGCGATGAGCCCGTGCGGCCCGTCCTTGCGCATGTCGATGCCGAACGGCCCGTCGTACGACTCGCCGATGACGGCGAGCGTCGACTGCCCGCCCATCCGCCACCGGGCGGCGATCGCGTCGGCCGTCGGCGGCTCCAGCTGGAGCACGTCGAGCAGCCGGCTGGAGCCGGGCAGCGCCGAGTCCTCCGTCTCCCCGCTGATGTCGCGCAACGGCGACAGCGAACGGGCGAGCCGCAGACACCAGGCCGGCGGAACGAAGTCCGGCCGTACGTCCTTGATCCGCTCCGCGCCCGCCTCCTCGACGCGCAGCCGCAGCCGGTCCGTCCGCTGGGCGCGGCCGGGCTCGGGCGCGCTGGTGTGCCAGGCCTGGAAGGAGGGGAACCCGCCGCTCACCTGCTGCGGCCGGGCCTGCTGCGGCTGCCGCTCCCGGTCGTGCTCCTCGACCCTGGGCTCGGCGACGACGAACGCCTGGCACTCGCCCGGCAGGAACCGCTCCTCGGCGTCGAGGCAGAGCGCGTACACGGACACGGACGGCCCCTCGCGCAGCAGCCGCACCACACCGGGCAGCGACCGCAACCGCCGCGAGCCGTCCCACACCACGACGATGTCGGGGTCGCTGAAC
This sequence comes from Streptomyces sp. NPDC126497, assembly GCF_040302425.1. Classification (NCBI taxonomy): domain Bacteria; kingdom Bacillati; phylum Actinomycetota; class Actinomycetes; order Kitasatosporales; family Streptomycetaceae; genus Streptomyces; species Streptomyces sp. NPDC126497. The sequence continues at coordinate 58,690 of NZ_JBEORT010000014.1, read as the reverse complement.
GTCGTGCCCTGCGCACGCGCCTGCTCGGCGGCCTTCTTGCGGGCGTCGAGGATCTGCGTCAGCTCACCGATGCGGGCGCCGACGGTCTCGGCGTCGGTGCCGATGAGGACGTTCACGTCCTGCCCCCCGGACGGCCGGGCGTGCGGCAGCCACCGCACCCAGTCCCAGGACGGCTGCGCGGAGTTCTCGCTCAGCACGTAGAACTGCACGTCCATCGGGCTGTGCAGCGCGGCGGTCTGCGCCACCGCCCACCGCCCGAGGGCCCGCGCGGAGTCACCGGGCCCCGCCACACCGATCACCCCGAGCGCGCGCAGGTTCAGCGCGACGGGTGCGTCCTCGATCTTCCAGGTCACCTGGCGCCGGTGGTCGTCCTGCTCGGGGTCGTCGAGCACCACCTCGGACGGCAGCCGTCCCGTCCCGAACCGCAGCAGCAGGTGGTCCCGGTCGGTCCGCCGCCGCTCCCACAGCCGGGTCCGCGGCCCGGTGCCCATCGACAGCACGGTCGCCGGATCGGGAATGGCGTGCCGCCGGTCGTTCCGCTCCTGGACCAGAGCCTCCTGGGCGTCCTTCTCGATCCGCTCCTTCTGCTCCTGGTACTCCTTGACCTGCTTGGCGTGGGACTTGCGCCCGTGCTTCTTGTCGTTGAAGTAGTTGGCGAAGAGGAGGATGGGACTGAGCCCCGCCATGATCAGGTAGTACCAGCGCTGGAAGATCGCCACCATGACGACCGCGCCGACGAGCGGCGACAACGCCATCAGCCACGGCAGCGGCCGTGCCTCGTACTCGCGGGGCGCCGAGGGCAGCCGGAAGCTGGTCTGCCGCTCGGCCGGACGCAGCCGGGGCGGCCGGTTGTAGTCGAGCCCCACCCCGTCGTCGGACCACTTGAGGGCGGCGTCGGGCGGTGTGTAACGGGCCAGCTCGAGAAGGGTGTTGCCGATCCCGATCTGCGCGCCGAGGGGCCAGTCGAACCGGTCGGGCTTCTCGCCGGCGGACTCCTCGCCCTTCTTGCGCCGGCGCTTCTTCCGCCCCTTGCCCTCCGTCTCGCCCTTCTCCTTCTTCTCCTTCTCCTCCTCCGAGCCGGAGATCGGCTTCCCGTCGAGGGTGACGCCCTCCTCGTCGCCGTGCACGGCGACCTGGCACGTCCCGTCGGTGGTGACGGAGAGGGTGAGGGCCCGGGCGTCGACCTCCGGGTCGTCGACCCGGACGTACGAGGCCGCCCCGCTGCCGATGTCGTACCGCCCGACCCCGAGCCGGTGCACGAACCCGGCGGCCGGTCCGCCGACCACCCGCAGTTCGACGAGCCCGGACGGCTCACCGGGCAGACACCCGGACGGATCCTGGAGCGACACGACCGCACCGTCGCGCAGCGGCGACCCGACGACGGTGGCACCGGGATCGACGGCGTACCCGTCCACGTACACGGCGGGCGCACCGCCTGCGGGAACCCGCCCCTGGTGCCCGAGGGGAATGACCTGCGCCCCGCCGCGCCCCACCTGCGCGGCCAGCTCCTGCGCGATGTCCCCGACAGTGGACTCGGGATCGGCATCGAGCACGACGTCGGCGGCGTCCCCGCCGAACGGATCGACGACGGTCAGAGTCAGGCGCACGCGTGTCCTCCCCAGGCCCCGTGACCGCTTCCACCCCGCGCGTCACGGTCCCGCCGACGATATCGGCTCGCCCCCGGGCCGGGGCAGTCGGGGAGCCCGCCCCCGTTCCCGACAGCAACGGCATGCACGGCTTCACACCGCCGCCTTCACAAAGCGGGGATGTGCCACCACAGTTCACCCCCGTAAGCTGCTGCCGCAAGAGCGGACGAGCGCACCGGCGGCCCCGGCGGCCCCGCGCCGACAGTTCCGCAAACAGGGAGCCACGGGGGTTGGCCCTGCGGCGTTGCGAGAGGGAGCGGCTTCATGGCCAAGGACCTTGACATCACATATCAGGACATGCGGGAAGCTGCCAAGCATGTCGTGAAGGAGAAGGAGAAGCTCCAGGAGAAGCTGGACGGCCTTCGCAAGTACATCAACAACCTGGTCAACTCCGGCTACGTCACCAAGAGTTCCTCCAAGGCCTTCGACGAGAACTTCGACGAGTTCACCAACGGCGCGAAGACCACGCTCGACGGCCTGGACGGCATGGGCGACTACCTGACCATGGCCGCCGACAAGTTCGAGCAGATCGACGACGAGCTGGCCAAGGCGGCCCGCAGGTAACCGCCCGCGGACGGAGCTCTCCGCGACGACGGGGCGGGCGAGGTCCGCTCGCCCCGTCGTTCCGTACCGGGATACCGCTCAGCGGGAGATGGGATGTCGGACCAGACCGCAGATATCGGACGTATCAAGGAAAGCGCCAGGTCTCTGTCCAGGATTCACCGGGAGTTCTCCAAGAACGCCAACCCTGCCGAAGGACTGGGCGTCGGCACGCTGGGCGACCAAGGCCTGGTCGACGTCTTCGAGGACTTCGGTGACAACTGGAAGATCCACCGGGAGCGTTTGACGGACGAACTGGAGAAGCTGTCGTCCCTGCTCTCGACCGCGGCGAAGACCTACGAGGACATCGATCACGCGCTTGCCGAGGCCTTGAGGGGTACGGACAAGAAGAAGCCCGGCCCCGGAGGAGGAGCCGAGTGACCCGACCGCGCGCCGACGAATGGGTCGTGATCGGCGAACAGTCGGACCCGATCCCCGGTGATCCCGAAGACATTGCCAAACTCGGACGCGAACTCAGGAAGACGGCCGAGGCCATCAGAAAACAGGCGGACGAGATCAAGGCGCTCGCGTCCGTCGACCAGTGGAAGAGCAAGACGGCGGATGAGTTCCGCAAGGAGGCCGAAGAAGCCGAAGGCAAGCTGCGGAAGGCGTTCAAGCGCTATGACGCTGCTGCTGACGCGCTCGGCGAAAAGGTCACCGACGGGGGTCGCTCAACGGAGTACGCCTCGGAACTCCATCGGGCACAGACGATGGCCGCCAAGGCTCTCCGGGACGCCAAGGACGCTCACGACGACCAGAAGGCGAGCGCGGGAGCGCTTGACAGGCTTCCCGGCGACACGGCCGACGACGATCCGGAACGAAAGAAGCTGGAGAAGCGCCAGGAAGCGGCGAATTCGGTACTGGAGCGTGCGAGGAAGGACCTCGAAGCGGCCAAGGGGGTGCGCGATGCGGCAGCCAAGAGAGCGCGCGAATCCATTCGGCACGCGATCGACCACGACGGGTTGAAGGATGGCACCTGGGACAAGTTCAAGGACTGGGTGCACGACAACTCCGGATGGATGAAGACGGTCCTCGAAGTGTCGGGCTGGATTTCGACGATTTGTGGAACTCTGGCCCTCATGGTGGGGTGGATCCCGATCGTCGGCCAAGTGCTTGCCGGTGTTCTGGGAACCATCGCACTGGCCGCCACGCTGGTGTCCCTCATAGGGCACACTCTCCTGGCGATGGCCGGCGAGGGCAGTTGGTTCGATGTCGCCCTTGATGTGGTCGGCCTGGCCACTCTCGGTATCGGCCGGGGTGCCCTTGCTGGGGCCAAGGGGGCATCGTTCGCCGCCAAAAACCTCGGACGGTCGGCAGCCGCCAGGTCACTTCGGCAGGGGATCAAGGCAAAGCCCGGTACGCCGGCATACAACAGGGCGGTCAACAAGGCGTGGAGGAGGGCGAATGAGCTCAGCGGCGGCGCCCTGCGGGGAAAGGCGGGCGCCCAGGCGGTCGCCACAGCGCCGACGGGTTGGTTCCCCGGCGCGCAGCGGCTGGCGGACGCCTTCAATCCCAAGTTGATCTACCGTGATTCGGTGGACAGCTTCAAAGCCCTGGGAAACTTGCGCCCGAGTAATCTTCGACAGCTCGGTCAAGGCGACACCTGGCGCGGTGTTCGGCCGGGGCTGAACGATCCCGGCATCCGCGACCTGGAAAAAGGGCTCGGTGAGATGTCCCATGCGCTTCGGGCCGACAGCGCGGTACAGGCTGCGACCGATGTGTTCCAGACGCAGACCCGTATCTGGGCCGGATCGACTGCGATCGCATCGACCACCGACCTGCTCGACAAGGGGAAGATCACGGAGGCCGCCGGTGATCTCGTCGGGGTTCAAGGACTGGAGGACGGAGTCTGGTCGGCAACTGGTATCAAGGACGCCACGACAACGAGCAACGGATGAGCGGGACGAACAGTGGGCGAGCCAGGCAGCGTGATGGCTGAACAGACGCCGGATCCCAAGCCGCTGTCGCGACCGACCGAGCCCGTGGTGCGCCCTGCGGGCATGCCACCGCACAACCTCCACGTCGTTCGTCGGTCGCGTCTCTTCGCTGACGGTCACGCGCTGGTCGTACGCGATGCTCGGTTGCGGGAGCGCCGGTATGCGGTCGGAGCCGACGGCATTCGACGTGCGGTCTTCTTTCCCCCCGGCGACCTGTGGGAGACCGTGCAGAAGCGCCCCAGCGAGCGCTGGGGTGTTCTGGTCTTCAAGGACGAGGAAGACCGGGACGTCCTGCACGTCCCGCTCGCCTCGTGGCTACCGGAGGCCGGGGTCGTCGGTGCTCTGGAATTGAGACCGGCGGTGTGTCTTGGCCGGACCGGCCTCAGGGCACTGGTGACGAAGCTCGGCGTTCCCTTGGAGGAGAAGGACCAACCATTCGGCTCCGAGGCACGGGACGCCGGTCAGCGGGGCAAGCCGGACCGGGCCGACCACGCCGAGCTGCCGCGCTGGCACAGTTGGGCCAGAGGACTCGGCATGTTCGGGTGGCTCGTCGCCGTCGTGACGGCCTTCGCCGCCGATCTCGTGTGGGCGATGCCGATTGCTGCGGGAGCCTTGTTCTTGGTACCGGCGTCCGATGCGGTGGTGCGCGTCGGCGCGTGGTGGCGCGATCGCGCACAGGGCGTGTTCATCGAGTCCGTTGAGATCAGGCCGTCGCCGAAAGCGGGAGAGGGCGCGACCGAACGGTTCTTGCGGACGGCAGCGGTGCGTGTGCTCCCACATGATGTCGTTCTCACCGACACCCTCGGTAAGGAACGGTGGCTCGCGCGAGCCGGCGAGCACGGGGTCGCTCGGCTGGTGCGGTTGACGGAGCCGAGGACCGGGAAGGTCCTCGGAGTCGAGTTCCGGGACCGGGACGGCGGGGGCCGCGCACTCCTGCCGTGGAGCCATTGGTTCGCGGGACCGCAGGGGAACGACCGCTGGGACGAGCTCGTGAGAGCGTTGGACGTCCCCGTCTCGGACGTGCGGCACGAGCAGGCCGGCGGCGCAGCGCATGAGTGGCAGGGGCACCCGCTCGCCGCGGAAGCCCGTGCGATGTCGCCCATGAACGCGAAGGAAGCCCGCAAGGAGACCGATTGGTACCGCTCGGTCATCGGCAGGAACGAGCTGCTCTCCCTCCCGCTCTTCAGCGCGGTGCTGTTGATCGGATTCTTCAGCGACAAGGGCCCCGCGGTGCTGGCGGGCTGTGTGTCCGCACTGACGGTCGCCGTGGTGCTACTGCCCCCGATGGTCAGCGCGCTGGCCAGTCGTTGTTGGTACGACAAAGCACCCAGAAAGTCATAGGACGAGGGATGAGAAGAGCTGGCGATACCGGAGGACCTGTGGCCGGGGCCGTAGGGAGCGACATCGGCACGGCACCGCCCGCCGATTACGAACTGCTGCTTCCCGAGGGGTGGTTCCGAGTCCACATCGATCCGGAGAACCGTGAACGCTCGGTCGATGCCCTGGTCGGCCGTCGGTTCGACGGGGTCGACAACGCTCCGCACATCAAGCGGCAACTGCGCGACGACCTCCTGGCGCAAGCAGCCGCCGCGTTCCGTGATGGAGGCATCGAGCTTTACCTCAGCTTCCAGCAGGCAGGCCCGCTGACCGTCCCCGCCTCGCTTCTGGTCACCTTGCTGCCTTCCGGGCTGGAGGGGGGCCGGCCGAATCCGCAGGACATCGCCGACCGCCTTGCCGCTGACGCCGCGATCGACGCCTCGGTCGTCGAGCTCGCCGCGGGCACTGCCGTCCGCACGCGCAGATCGACCGGGCAGCCGGACACCACTACCCCTCCCGGTGCTCCGGGAAGGCCTGACGACGCTCTCCCCTCTGTCACGCTGGACTATCAGATTCCAGTGCCCGGAACCGAGGCACATCTGCTGTTGACCTTCTCCACTCCCCTCGTGCAGATCGCCGACGCGATGGTCGAACTCTTCGACGCGATTGCGGGTTCGCTGAAGTGGACGGAGGGAGGCAGTGTCCATGAGTGACATCCGTACCTGTGGCATCGCCGTACCGGCCGACTGGGTACCCCTCCCGATCGAACCGTCGGACGACGTCAAGGGCTGGGCCAAGGGCGCCGCGGCGGAGTTGCGCGACCGCAGCAAGGCAGCGGGGTACGAGCTGAACGAGAGAACCCTGCGCAGGGACCTCCGGGCGCGGGCGGAAGACAGCCGTGGTCGAGAGCCCTTCTACGCCTTCGCCTTCTATCCCGACGGGTTCGACACGGCCCTCGCCACCTTGGAAGTGGACCTGATCCGTCCTGACGAAACGGTCCCCCGCATCACCCTGGACTGGCTCGCCGAGACGTTCAGGGCAGACGACTTCGGGGCGCCGGACACCACGCGCACGGAGCTCCCGCTCGGCCCTGCCGTACGCATCCGGCAGAACTTCGCTGTGAAGGACCTGCCGGCCCGCAGGCCCGGCATTCTGCTGGAGACGCTCACGTACGGGATCCTGCCCACCGGCTCGGAAGGCGCGGTGATGCTGCTCGTGTCATGGACCGTTCCCGGCCTGGCGGAGGAGATGGAGGAAGCCACCGACAGCATCGCGCAGACACTGACGGTGGAGTTCTGACCCGGTCCGAGCCGTGTGGGGTTCACGGACGTGAGGACGGACGCGCCTGACCGCCGATGGTCGGGCCCTCCTGCTCACCGGGCGAGAAACAGTCAGTTGTCCGAGGAGGGCTGCCGGAGTACGTACATGTGCAGCTCGCTGCGGAGCTCCTCCGTGTCGACGCGCAGCCAGGAGCCGTCGCGGAAACGGATCAGCAGCATCCGCGTCTCGAACTCACCGGAGAAGGGGTCGACCAGGGTGGCTTCATCGGCGGACAGGCGGGCGACGACCTGCATGTGTTTTTCCCGTCCCACGCTGACGCGCTTCGGGGGAGCCGCGAGGACGATGCCGTCCGGGGTCGCGAGCAGCAGTCGCTGGGGGTGGGTGGAGTGGCCGTACCAGCGCAGCAGGAACTGCCCGGCAGCGCCGTGCCAGTCGCCGTCGAAGACCTTGTCGAGGCCCTGTCCAGTGATGATGGCGTCCCGGCGCTTCTCGTCCTCCTTCTTGGCCCGCCGCCGCTCCTTCACTTCCTTCGTGTCGAGGAAGCGCTTGACGGCTTCCTCCGCCAGAAGGCTCAGCAGCATGACGAGCGGGATGAAGGGCGCACCGAGTACCGTGGCGATCATGGCCAGTGGGGGATGCCTGGCGGGGCGGAGCCGAGGGCTGCCCGCAGCCTGGAGCACGTCTGCGGGAGGCTGCGGAATCCTTCCGACCCAGCACCATCCGCCCGCTTCGGATCGGACACCGAGGCGTTCCGCTGCCGTGCGGTGCCCAGCCCTGTGGGTCACATCAAGGCTCCCCTTGTGTCGGCGGAGCGCTGGACCTGCATACGGCTGACCGGCTCATTCCGGGTTGGGGTTGAGCCAAAGGCTGCGCGCGAAATCATCGAAAACATCCAGGTTCGTTGCCAACCAACTGACTTCGTCGGTCACGGTGCGAATCGATGCGTACAGTTGGTGCTCCTCGGACCACCAACCGTAGTTAAGGGAGACACCTAGGCCGTTTTCGTCCCCGAAGTACCGAAGGCAACGTAGCCCCGGCCCGATCCGGTCGGAATCGAACGTTACTACATCGGGTGGGCGGTTCGGGTTCGCCTCTGAGGCCTGGATGACACTGCGCAGTTCTTTCTCCCGTTCCTCGCCCTCGGACTGCACGGTCAGGACGTAGACGGGCTGGGGAACCCTGCGCGGATCCCCGCCGTAAAGGAAAACCTGATGCGCTGGAATGCTGGGGTGCGGATGAGCTTCGATCAGCATCCGGAATGTGCGGGCCAGCCCGTCGCGGTCGGGGCTCCGCCACCACCTCTTGTGACGTCTGTACATGATCTCGGCACAAGTGGCCGACCAATCCTCTATTTCCCGCTGATGAAGGCTTGTCCAATGAAGCGGCATCAGGAACCACTCGGTTGGATCAGCTTCGGTTTCGATAAAAATCATTCATAACTCCAGCGGAAGGTCATCATCACGGCATCGAAGAGGTCGACAAGGGCGGAGGAGTATTCACTGTCCGGGTTTCCGTCCCCGACAGTGCTGAACGTGAATACCAGCCAGCGGGGCAGTGGGCTGGCAGGGAGAGGGAGCACATATTCGACTCGCCGAGATGCGAGCTCTACTTCAGATCTTTCCGGAGGTGGGACAGTTCGCTCGATCCTTGTGCCGGATGATCCGTCGAGAGTCACAGTATCGCTCTGGCCGCGTCCGGCCGCCAGCATCTCAAGTACCTGATCCGATTGGAAGCCGGCACCGACTGCCGAAATGGGCTCCGATACAACGAAAGATGCTGGAACGACACTGCCGTGTATGCGTTCCACGGGCAGATACAGCATCATTCCGTTTGCTCTTGAGGCTTTCCTGGCTGCCTTTCTGAGCTGTTTGAAGAGTTCCATTCGCACCTTGCTCACGTCATCTCGAGGGAGACCTTCCGGGAGTTGGTCGATGGATCGGTCGACAAGGGAAAGAACCGAATCGTTCACGACTTCTTCATGGAGGTCAATCTTTCCCCACCCAGGTGGAAGAACCAGGTTGAATCCGACAGGAGCCGATGATCGCGTCAATTTTTTTTCAACCACGTCGAATCCTCTCTGTGATCCATGAACCAATGGTCAGCAAGGGAATCAGGGGGGCTGCAAACACGCCTGCCCAGACACCCGTGACCCAAGTGGCCAGAAAGAGACCAGATGAATAAATGAATACTTCCGTGAGGCCTTCAGGGCGCCGAGACGCAAGCGGGTTCTTGAAGAAGAGTGCCAGCAAGGTAAGGATGGCTCCGGCAACGATGGTGCGCTGGATCCAATAGACCGCGTCCTTCGCCGGAGAAGGAAGCGCCCCTGCGATCATAACCAGGAAGATGGAGGTCATCCCTATGATGAGGCACAACTTCCCCAGCGCGGTCGGTCCCTCGCCCAAGCGGCCGTAACTTCGTGTTTGTCGATTTGGGTTCATGACGTTTCTTCCTCGTCCTCAATCACCAGTGGGTATCCTCTGGCAACTTTCCGGTCTCTCCCTTGAAATTCTCATAGGTTGAGTTGAACGGCTTGTCGGGAAAAACAGGACTTTCACCGAGTGTCTTGTCGACTACGTCCGCAGTCGCGCCCGTTACTGCAGCAGCCACCGCTGTCTTGTAGTAGGTCTCCGACTTCCCTGCGGCCGCTGCAGCGCTGGGGAAAGTGTCACTGTTCTGGCGGATGCTGTTGATGACGGAGCGGGCCTCTGCATCCCCGAACCCGAGTCGCTCGAGTTGACTAGGGCGCAAAGGGACCTCATCGGCGACACGTCCCGCATTCTGGGACATTTCCTTTCGCATCCGATTGAGTGTCTGTCGTCCGAACTCTCTGAGACCGTCGTCGCTGGTCGTCGCCATGACACGAGTGATCTCGTTTCGCACAGCTCTATTGGCGCGCAATGCGTCTTTCAGGCGCTGTGTCCGCTGTGTTTTGGAGGCTGTATTGACGGCCTTGCTCGCCGTCTTCAGCTTGGCGAGCATCTTTGTTCCCGTAGCAAAGGCGACCAGGCCGACACAGTCCATCAGCACTTCTGTAATGCTTGCTTCCCCAGCCAGAAAGAGGACGAATCGAGAAGCTGCGATAAAAATGGACAATCCAAGGGCAATTGCACCAATGAAAGGGCCGATAATGGGGATGAAGGCAAGGAAGGGTGCTAGGGTTCCTAGAATTGATGCTGCCCATCCCAGTGCGTCAAGGACCCACTTGATCTTGTCGATGTTGTCGTGTATCCAACCTTTGATGTCATCCCAGAAACTATCCTCGATAATGTCGTCAATTTCATCGCGAATCTTGCCGGCGTAGTATGCCGCGCGGTCGTCCCGGTCGCTTGTGATAGTGTCGAGTTTGATCCTGTATTCGCGTAGCGGATCACCTTCGGCGTCACTGGTTGAGGGCTTTGGCGTGCCCTCCTCCGATTCTTTCTTGTTCTTTTCTGCCTCGAGTTGCTCTTGTTCTTTCTTTGCGTTGGCGAGAACCTTGTCGGCTTCTGTCTGAAACCCCTCGAGCTCGTTGGCCCACTTGGTCAGATGCACATGGACGCGTTCATAGCGACTGGCGACTTCGCGGAGATGTTTCTCGAGTACTTCAGACTCTTCGCGTAGTTTTCCTGCGTACTTTCCCTTGAGTTCGTCATCGTTCTTGATGTCGCGCAGTCGTCTGGCTTGCTCTCGAAGGGTGGTCGCTACGCTTTTCATATGCGTGACTTCATCGCGGATCTCTTCCGGATCACCCGGGACGGGGTCGGAATTGGCGATCGGGTGCCAATCTCGGGGCCGCGGTTTCGAAGAAGTGCTCATTTGCCCTTCCTTGCCTTCTTCAGTTCCTTTGCAAGAGCAGCGTCAGCCCCGGTGAAGCCATTGATGGTATTTGTGACAAGTTTTCCTACACTGTCCAGGCTCTCGATCATTTTGCTGCGGTAATCATCCCAGTTGTCAACGAACTTACCCATTGCCTCGCTTATGTCGCTGCTACCCCAATAGGGCTGCATATCCTCCTTCCTGTTACCTATGTCCTTTAGATCCTTTTGGATCTTGCTCAGAGCGGATTCCGATTCCACGAGAAGGTCGACATTGACAATGAGATCCGAGTCGCCTGCCATGGCCCTTGTGTATCTCCTGTGAAGAGTGGCTCGGTGCGTGGTCGGTACTACGCCGGTCTAGCGGTTGACGGCCTGGATTTCCTGAACGGTCACGCCCTGAGTCGTCCCGAATGTGCCGTTGGGGAGGGCGCCGCTCTCACCGGTGGTGCTCTCCCAGGTGATCTCCCAGGTCACAGTGGCCTGCAACTCATAGGGATCTCCTCCGGATGCGCGCAGATACGTGATCCCGCATGGTGGGTCTTCGTCGGCCTTGCCCTTGGCGTATGGCGCGCCGATGGAGCCGTCGTCGTTGATGGCGCACTCACCGGAGGCAGGGAACAGGGTGGCGTCCGCGGTGCCGGGATCCAGCTTCAAAGAGACGGGCTTGGCCGTGGTGGTCGAGGAGAGACTCCAGCCGCCGACGTCCAGGGTCGCGGTGACGGAAACCTCGCGAAAGTCCGCTTTGTTCAACCAGGCCCACGTCGGGAGGTTCACTTTGGTGGCGCCCTCCGGCCTGAGTGTGACCGTAGTGTCGGGAACCTTGATCTCGTTATAGGCAAGCTGGGCCAGGGTCTCCGCGTCGATGGCGTTCTCCACGGGCGGTTCGTCGCCGTTGTCGACCCAGAAGTCGGCCTCGCCGCAATCCAGATAGTCGTCGCCCTCAAGGCGGTCCCAGTCGTATACGGCGCCCCAGAACATGCCCTCCCCCGACTTGTCCTTGTTGAAGTCCTTGTAGGGCTCTCCGTTGACATAGCGGGCGGTTTCGCCGGTGTAAGCCTCGCCGGCGCCACTGAAATGACCCACGTTCCAGCGCTTTTTGAACTCCTTCTCGTATTCCTCAGGAGTCCAGAGTGGTTCGTACCAGCAACCGGGTGGATCGTAGGTACCCACAGGGGCCGGCGTGCCCGTCGACTCGCCCGAGCCGTTCCTGGACGTATTGAAGGTGACTTGCGAAGTGATTGTCCGGTCCTTGGCGCCGCCACTTGCGTTGGCCTCACCACCGCGGGAACCTCCGAAGCCGGTGCCTGCGTGCGCGGTACCGGTTGCCACGAGGGCGCCGACGGACAGCGCCAGGGCCAGAACCGCAGTCTTGCCCGCCCTCACGGTGTGCACTTCGCGCTCCCCCGCTGCGAGTGGACCTCCGTGGTCACCCAGACACCCGTGTCGTTGAGTTCCAGGCGACTTAGGTAATACACGTACGAATCCTCCGAGGGTGCGCTGCGATCGACCTCGCCCGTCTTGCGGAACTTGTTGAATGCCTTGCTCTCGTCCGCGCAGAGGGTGACTGCTGCAGTCTTCTTGCCGGACATGCTGACAGTCGGGGAGTAGTAGCGCGTGGTGCCGGTGATGGTGGCGTCATGGTCCACAAAGGTCTGCACCCACTTCGCGGCGCCGACGAGCGCCTCCCCTTCGTAGTAGAACTTCAGGGCCGCAGAGTCGGGTTCACCGTCCGTGATGGCCCTGTTGACGGCCGTCATGGACCGGCCGGCATCCGCTAGCACGGCGTTCTTGGCCTCATCGCCCATGCTCCAGCCCTCGAAGGCTTCCTTGACATCGCCGGGAAGCGACAGGTCGGGACGGTCGATGGAATCGGAGGCGCTGGGCGAGGCGGACGTCTCCGTGTCGCCGGTGTCCGCCCCGGCGATCTGGTCGTCGTTGCTGGGTTTGTCGCTTCCGCTGCCGCAGGCCGTCAACAGGAGGACTGCGGTTGCGGCGAACGCGGTTGCAAGGGGCAAGGCGCGGCGCTTCAAGAAGGGCTCCCCGTGAGACAAAGGTTCAGTCAAGAGCACAGACGCTAGCCATGAGGTTGCTGGTTTCGCCAGAGTGAACTGCACCGAGAACCGGGATGCTTCGGTGGTTTGGCGACATTCTTGTGATGAGCTGTGTCCTGATCGTGCCCAGGCGAGCGGTGGGCCCGGACGCCGATGTACTGCCTCTGGAACCGTCGTTGTCCCTGTGCGTGCTTCCGCTCGTTGTGGCGCGGGCGCACACGGAGGGTACGCCAGCGAACTGGAGAGCGGTTCCCCTCAGATGCCGACCAGGACCAGGACCAGGAACAGCCGGACCGGTCGGTCCGGAGTCGCGTCCGCCTTGCCGGGCCAGCCATGACGCCGGGTAGGAGATGAGCTGCCGGGCCAGTGATGAGCGAGCTGATCGAGCGGGGTGCCGTTCCCGAGGGATGCAAGGTCGAGGTGTTCGACGGCAGGGTGATCATGACACCACAGGGTCCGGAACGGAACTGGACCGCTTCCGACGTCAAGGGCGCGGTCAAAGCCTCCGGCTATCGCGCGGGAGCGCGTCTTCGGTGACGTGCTCATCACGTTCCCCGGGCTGACGCGGGCGTTGCGGCGACGCCGTTAGGGTGAGCCCTCGGACACGAGAGGCGTGACTGAGGGGGCGGAGCCACGTGGCAGGAGGCACATCCAGGGCCGCTACGAATGTCTGGTGGCGGACGGACGTGATCCGCTGGCTGTTGTTCAGTCTGGTGTGTGCCGGTGGTTCGCTCGGGCTGTCCTGGGTCGGGCCGGTCGTGCCGTTGCCGCGCCTGTTGCGGGGAACGGGGTTGGTCCTCGCGTTCCTGGTGCTTCCGCTGGCCTCGCTGCTGGTGCCGTTGCTCATGCTGCGGCGGGTGCCGCGCAAGAAGCGGAAGGTGGCGTGGCAGCTGTTCTTCCCGCTGGTGGCCGGGGTTGCCATGGGAATATTCGGCAGTTCCGCCGGTGGCGAGGCCGCGCTGGCGGACCGGGGCGTGTGGACCGACGCCGTGGTCGTACGCATGGAGGACACCGGGACCAACCGTTGTGAGCTGCGTATGGTCGACGGGCGTGAGATCCCGCTCTCGCTCTCGGAGGGCGATGGGTGTGAGAACTGGGTGTCGAAGGGCGACACGCTACGCGTGCGGTACGACCCCGAAGGTGCCGCCGGCCCGACCAAGGATCCGGACAGCAGCTCGTACGGAGGGTTCCTCGGGACCCTCTTCGTGCTGGCCGTCGTGATGGGCACCTGGGGTGGCGTGCGGCAGAGCAGATGGGTTCGCGAGTACGACGGGGAGTGACCGGGCGGCGCCCGGGGAGAAGGGGAGCGGCGGCGTTCGATTCCGGGTGCGGGACGCGGTCGAGCTGCTGCTGTGCCTCGTGGTGGGTGGGACAGTGCTGCTTTCGGCATCGGGAGCACGCGGTGGCGCTCGCGTCACATTGCGCCTGTGTTGAGGGCCATACGGCGTGATCCGGTCACTGGCACTTTTCCACCCCCGTCTCGACGTACACCTTGGACGCCTGCCACAGGCCGTCGCCCGTGGGGACCTTGACCATGATGATCTTGTAGTGGCCGAAGTCCTTGAGGCTGGGCTCGGTCTTCAGGACCTTCCCGGTCTTGACCTCTTTGCCGTAGAACTTGCTGGCGTCCGAGCAGAAGGCGACCTCTACGGAGCTGCCGTTCGAGGCGGATCGTGTGGTGGCGTCGTAGTGGCGGCGGGTGCCGGTGGCGGTCCAGCCGCCCTTGAGCCACTCGTTGATCTGCACCTCCCCATAGTGGAGACCTTCGCCAGTGGCGTAGGTGGTCAGGGCCGCGTCCTTGGTCGTGCGCTTGTCGACGCCCCGGTAGATGGCACGGAGGTAGTTCGCGGCGTCGTCCATGGCCGCCGCCTCGTTCTCGTCCTTGGGCTTCTCCCAGTCGAAGACCAGGTTCATGTCCTCGGGCAGGGACACGTCCACGCCGTCCGGCTTGTCCTGTGCCGGTGCTCCCGAGGGCTCCGCCGACTCGCTCGGCTTCTTCGTTCCCTGGTCGGCGCCGGCGATCCTGTCGCTGTCGCCGGACGTGTCGTCCCCGCCTCCACAGGCCGTCAGCATCAAGGTTGCGGCGGCGAACGCGACGGCAACAGGCACAGTGCGGCGCTTCACAGTGAGCTCCCCGTAAGACGAAACGTTTCCAGTGCAGTGACGATATCGGTGGGGTTATCAGTTTCACCACCGCGAACTATCCGACCAGCGGACCGATATGACGGCTTCCTGCGGCCTCGATGGTGTGTGCGGCGGAGAGTCGCTCCGTCTACGCTGCGGTCGTGGTCCTCATCTCGCACCGTGCTCTCCAGGGCAGCCGCGGGCACCGGTTGGCCGTCGGCGTCATGCTCTTCCTCTTCTGGGCCTTCATGGCTGTCGGGCTCACTGCAGCGGCGATCACGAGCCGGGTCGGGTGGTCGGCCCGGCTGGGGCTCGGCGCCGGGGCCCTCTCCGCGTATCTGCTCGTGTGGTGGAGCGCCCGGTTCTGGTGGTCGGCCTTCTGCCAGGGGCGGCGTGAGGAGGCGGTGGCCGAGCCGGACGCCTGGCCCTGGCTGTTTCCCCCGGTGATCGGCGGTGTCGCCCTCGCTGTCTCCGGAGTGGGGATGCTGAGTCGCGGGGACGGCAGCGGGTGGTTCGGGGTGGGGCTTGCCCTGGTGCTCGCCGGCCCTTCCCTCATGATGATGATTCTGCAGGTGGGAGAGTGGTTCTCCGGACGATCGCGTCGCACCCCGGTCGTACCGACCCGGCCCGTCGAGCCGCCACGGCCCCGGCGGGACTGGGGGTCGATCGGGCGGTGAGGCAGGAGGCACGGGTGGCTCCGTGGCTTCTTCGTGGCCAGACCGCGTGGTCCTCGAAGCCGGTGCGTGGGTCGATGTGGGCTCCGGCCTCGAGCGCTGCGCCCAGGCGCTCGATCAGTTCGAGTGGGGGGGCGACGCCGCTTTCCTCGATGGCTTCGGCCTCCTCTTCGGGGAGCTCCGCACGTCGGCCGGCTCCGCTGTTGTCCAGCCGAGGGCCGAGCGCCGGTCGTGGACCGCGTGGGCGAAGTCCGTGCGGCGGCCCGCGGCACGGTACGCAGGGTCCTCGCGGTGTTCCGGCGGGACCTTCCGGCCGGTGTGGTGCCCGCTGCTCATCGGGCTTTCTCCGCCCCTGACCAACCGGCCGTTCCCGCCTTCCACACGGTCGCCACGAGCCGCGTAAGTCCGTTGGGCGGAGAGGGCAGCAGGCCGTCCGAAGCTCTGTCCGCGTGTCATCCCAGCTTCGCGTTCTGTGCCTTCACCACCGCCGTCGGCAGCTTCGCGTCGCTCGGCCTGCCCTGGGCGAGGGAGAGGCCGTTGACCGAGAAGTGGACGGCGACCACGTCGCCGCTGCGAGTGGCCTGGGTGTGGAGGGTGTGGCTCGCTCCCTGGAAGGTCGTCCTCGCGTTGAAGGCCACCGTCTCGTCGCCGGCGTCGTCCGTCGGGGCCTCCGCGGTGACCGAGTCGTAGGTGCTGGTGCCGTCCGCCTCGGCGGTGAAGCCGGAACCGCAGGCGTCCACCGCCCTGCTCAGGTCGGACATCACTTGCCGCGCGCCGTCCGCCGCGTAGGTGGTCAGGGTGACGTAGCTGCTGGCGTCGCCGTACTCGTCCGTGTCGACGACCCGGGTGAGGTCCGCCTCCGGTTCTCCCAGGGGGAGCTGGTTCATCGCGTGGGCGAGGGGTGCGCAGGCAGGCTTGTCCAGGGTGACCTCGTCCTTGGACGTGGCGAAGACGAAGTCGGTGGAGGGTTCCGTCACCTTGTAGCCGGTGACGTCTGCCGGTGTGAGCATGAGCTTCGCCAACCGCTCGGCCGGAGTGGGGTGTTCCGCCCGGGAAGTGGCGGGGCGGGGTTCGCCGGTCGTCCCGTCCGGGTCCGTGTCGGCGCCGTCGCACGCGGCGAGCGACAACACGGTGAGCAGGGACAGGGCCGAAGCGGCGGCCGACACGGTGCGGTTCAAGTGGGGGGGGCTCCTCGAAGTGTTTGCCCGGTGTCGTCCCGTACGTCCCTCACCGGTGCGGGCGAAGATCATGGCAGGGTCGCCCGGTGCCCTCGTGGGTGAATCGTGCAGGGCTCATGTGCGGTGCGTGAGGGGGCGTATGTCGTCCGTGGTCGTCGGGGCGCCTCGTCGGTTCGCTTCCGCACAGGTGGACCGCCGGTCCCAACTGGCTTGTTCAACGGTGAAATTGCAGATCAGTAACGGTGTGCGGGGCGGGGACCGTGAGGTGGGATCCGCCTTGAGGGGCTTATGTGTGGCTGATACGGTGCGATGGCTTGACACTCACCCCCGGCGTTGGCTATTCGCCCAGATCGAGCGGGTAAGTGCGATCCGTCGTGCATGTCTGTGCGCGACTGGACGTGGGTGAAGTGTCCGGAATTTCAGGGAACTTGGCAGACATCGTCTTGGGTGTACGGGGAGCGGTTGCGTGAAGATCCAAGAGCGTACGGGGGCGGGCGCCGGCCGTTCCGCGGCACCGGCCGGGCCGGCGGTCGGTGACCGGCTTCCCACTCCTCCCCGCGAGCGCAAGCCGGCGCTGGCCGCGCTGGCGGTGCTGCTGATCCTGGTCGGCGCGCTCGGCGCCACGATGCTCGTGCTGCGGGCCGGGGACCGGATCGAGGTCGTGAAGATCACCAAGGAGATCCCCGCCGGCCAGACGGTCGACGACTCCAACACCACGTCGGTCATGGTCGCCGAGGACCCCGGCATCAACTACGTGAAGTGGTCGCAGCTCGCCGCCCTGAAGAAGTTCAAGGCCGTCAGCACGATCCCGGCCGGCGTCGTCGCCGTCGGCGAGATGTTCGGCGAGGAGGCCAAGGTGCCCGCGGGCAAGGCCCTCGTCGGGCTCTCCCTCAAGGAGGGGCAGTACCCGAGCGGGCTGAAGCCGGGTGACACCGTCGCCGCCTACCGCGTCGGCGGCACCGCTCGCTCCGACTCCGATGCCGACGGCGGTTCCTCCGGCGCCACCGGAGGCGGCGACTCCGTGATCGTGGAGCGGGCGCGCGTGGACTTCGTCCAGTCCACGAAGGGCGACGACCTCGTCAGCAGCACCAACCTGCCCGTCACGCTGGTCGTCGACAGTGCCCGGGCCGCCGAGCTCACCCAGGCCTCCTCCAACGGCGAGGTGGCTCTCGCCCTCGTCCCTGGCAACTAGAAGGCGGCACCCGACCCATGGCCCTCATCGCCCTCGCCGCCGACAAGGGTTCCCCCGGCGTCACCACCGCGGCCGTCGCCCTCGCGGCGGTCTGGCCGCGACGGGTGCTGCTCGCCGAGACCGACCCGGCGGGCGGTGACCTCGTCTACCGCAGTGCCGCCGCGCACGGCGGACCGCTGAACCCGAACACCGGGATGCTGTCCATCGCCGCCACCGCGCGCCGTGGCCTCGTGCCCGACCAGCTCTGGGACCACGTGCAGCCGTTGAGCGGCGGACTCGAAGTGCTCGTCGGGCTCGGGATCGCCGAGCAGGCCGCCGGCCTCACCGGACTGTGGCCGACGCTCGGGCGCGCCTTCGCCTCGCTCGCCGACTCCCCGCACGCGCCCGCCGACGTCATCGCCGACTGCGGGCGGATCAGCGGGGACACCCCGGCCGTGGAGCTGTTCCCGCACGCCTCCCTCGTCCTGCTCCTCTCGCGCACCGAGCCCGAGGCGCTCGCCCGGGTACGGGACCGGGCCGCCGCGCTGGCCGGCAAGCTGCACGGCGGGCCGCGCGGTGCCGCGACCCTCGGCAACCCGGTGATCGGTGTCGTCCTCGTCGCCGACACGGGCGACGCCGCCAAGCTCGCCTCCCAGGTCAACGACATGCTGGTGCACGCGCAGACCGGCGCCCGGGTGGTCGGCACCCTCGCCGACGACCCGGCCGGCGCCGGGCAGCTGGCCGGGCGCAGGCGCGGTCGGCTCGACAAGTCGCTGCTGATCCGTTCCGCGCGCAAGGTGACGGCGGACCTCTACCAGCAGTACGGCGCCCTCTGGGCGGCCGCCTCCGCCCAGGCCCAGCAGCCGCCGCAGGCGCACGGGGCCGGGCGATGACCGCTGTCGACCACCAGCTGGTCAAGCGGTTCCGCCAGGAGGCCGGCGACCGGATCGCCGAACAGCGCCGCCTCGACCAGGTCAACGGCGTCACGCCGATGTCCACCGAGGACGAGCGGCAGTACGCCCGTGCCGTCATCGCCCAGATACTGGAGGAGTACGCCCGCGCCGAGATCAACGCGGGCCGTACGCCGCTGGACGCCGAGACCGAGGAGCAGTACGCGGCCGCCGTGCACGCCGCGCTGTTCGGCGTCGGCCGGCTCCAGCCGCTGCTCGACGACCCCGAGGTCGAGAACATCGACATCAACGGCTGCGACCAGGTGTTCGTCGGCTACTCGGACGGCCGTGAGGTGCGCGGTGACGCCGTCGCCGAGACCGACGAGGAGCTCGTCGAGCTGATCCAGGTGCTGGGCGCGTACTCCGGTCTGTCGTCCCGGCCCTTCGACTCCGCCAACCCCCAGCTCGACCTGCGGCTGCCGGACGGTTCGCGTCTGTCGGCCGTCATGGACGTGACGCGGCGGCCCGCGCTGTCCATCCGCCGTGCGCGCATGGGCAAGGTGTTCATCTCCGACCTGGTCGGCAACGGGACGCTGACCCCTGAGCTCGGCCACTTCCTCGCCTGCGCCGTCCGCGCCCGCAAGAACATCATGATCGCGGGCGCGACCAACGCCGGCAAGACCACGCTGCTGCGCGCCCTCGCCAACGAGATCCCGCCGCAGGAGCGCCTCATCACCGTCGAGCGGGCCCTCGAGCTCGGTCTCGACACCTTCCCCGACCTCCACCCGAACGTCGTGGCGTTCGAGGAGCGGCTGCCCAACTCCGAGGGGCAGGGCAGCATCTCCATGGCGGAGCTGGTGCGCCGGTCGCTGCGCATGAACCCCTCCCGCGTCATCGTCGGTGAGGTGCTCGGCGACGAGATCGTGACCATGCTGAACGCGATGTCCCAGGGCAACGACGGTTCGCTGTCCACGATCCACGCCAACAGCTCCAGCGAGGTCTTCAACCGCATCTCCACCTACGCCCTGCAGGCGACGGAACGGCTGCCCATCGAGGCCAGCCAGATGCTGATCGCCGGCGCGGTGAACTTCGTCGTCTTCATCCAGCGGCGCAACGACTACCAGAGCGGCGGCCGCCTCCAGCGCATGGTCACCTCCGTGCGCGAGGTCAACGGCGTCGACGGGCGCGTGCTGTCCAGCGAGGTGTTCGCGGAGGGCCCGGACGGCCGGGTCACCGCGCACGCCCCCATAGCCTGTCTGGAGGAACTGATGGCCTACGGCTACCGGCCCAGCGGAACATGGGGGTGAGCGGACCGGTGACCTCCACGACCACCGACCTCGCCGGCCTCGCGGCGGCCGGGTCGCTCGACTCGCTCGGCGCCATGGGCGGCCTGTTCTCCACCACCGTCCTGTACGCGCTCGCGTCCGGTGTCGCGGTCGGCGGCGGACTCGCCCTGCTCGCCGTCGCCGTGCGCGGACTGCCCGCCAAGCCCGAGCACGAGAAGCAGAAGGCGAGCGAGCGGGCGAACGAGCTGATCCGGTTCGCCGGACGGCGCGGTTCCCTCGCCGCGATCGTCGGCCTCGTCGTGCTGCTGCTGACGCGCTGGGCGGTCGCCGGCATCGCCGCCGCCGTCCTCGTCTTCTTCTGGGACCGCCTCTTCGGCGGCGCCGGGGAGGAGAGGGCCGCGATGCGGCGGGTGGAGGCGCTGGCCTCCTGGACCGAGTCGCTGCGCGACACCATCGCCGGCGCGGTGGGCCTGGAGCAGGCCATCC
The DNA here is from genome assembly GCF_040302425.1 of Streptomyces sp. NPDC126497. Classification (NCBI taxonomy): domain Bacteria; kingdom Bacillati; phylum Actinomycetota; class Actinomycetes; order Kitasatosporales; family Streptomycetaceae; genus Streptomyces; species Streptomyces sp. NPDC126497. The sequence goes on along the minus strand of NZ_JBEORT010000014.1, from coordinate 38,252 downwards.
CGGCTTCCGCGCGGGCCGCCGCACCCGTGCTGCGCCCGCACCTCGACGCGCTCGTCGACCGGCTGCGCGCCCGCACCCCGCTGCCCGAGGCGCTCCAGCAGCTCGCCGACGAGATCGACGACGCCTCCGCCGACATCATCGTCGCCGCCCTCATCCTCAACGCCCGGCTGCGCGGCCCCGGTCTGCGGCAGGTGCTGGGCGCGCTCGCCAAGTCGGCGCGCGAGGAGGTCGACATGCGGCAGCGCGTGATGGCGCAGCGCGCCTCCACCCGGCGTTCGGTGCAGATCGTCGTCGCCGTGTCGATCGCCTTCGTGCTCGGGCTGTCCGTCTTCAACCGGGACTTCGTCGAGCCGTACGGCACGGCGGTCGGGCAGCTCGTCCTGGCCTGCGTCTGCGGCCTGTTCGCGCTCGGCTTCTGGTGGCTGCGCAAGCTGTCCACCATCGAGACGCCCGAACGGTTCCTGGTGCGCGACGAGTCGGCGGTGCAGTTCGTGCGTCCGCGTACGCCCGGCGCCGTACCGGACCGGCAGCAGGCGCCGCTCCAGCCGGAAGAGGGGGTGCGCCGGTGAGTGACGAACTGACGATGCCGCTGGTCGTCGGCGCGGTCATCGGACTGGGCGTCTACGCCCTGGTCCGCGCGCTGATGCCGACCAAGCGCAGCGCGCTCTCCCAGGTCGCCCGGATCGACGCCATGCGGGCGCGCGGCACGGCCTACGAGTCGTCCCGCGCCACGGCGCAGGACGGCGGACGCTTCGGCACGCTGCGGGCCGAAGTGGGCGCGCGGGTCGCCGAGTTCTACCTGCAGCAGGGGTGGGAGCAGCGCTCGCTGCGCGCGGACCTCGCCGTGCTGGGGCGCAGCTGGGAGAAGTTCCTGGCGACCAAGGTGCTGCTGTCGGTCGCGGGTCTGTTCTTCGGGCCGTTCCTCTTCGCCATCGTCTGGACGCTCGCCCTCGCCGACAGCCCGATCATCCCGGTGTGGATGGCCCTGCTGTGCGCGGCGCTGTTCTTCTTCCTGCCCGACCTGGAGGTACGCCGGGACGCCGCCGAGAAGCGGCGCGACCTGCGCCGGGTGATCGGCGCGTACCTGGACCTGGTGTCGATGAGCCTGGCCGGCGGGCGCGGTCTGCCGGAGGCGCTGATGGCGGCGGCCGAGGTGTCCGACGGCTGGGCGACGCAGCGCATCCGCAACGCCCTCGCCGACGCCCGGATCACCGGCGTCAGCCAGTGGCAGGCGCTGGGACAGCTGGGGGAGGAGCTGGGCGTGGAGGAGCTCAAGGACCTCTCCGCCTCCCTGGCGCTGGTCGCGGACGACGGCGCCAAGGTGCGCGAGTCCCTGGCCTCCCGCGCCGAGACCATGCGGCACCGCGAACTCGCCGAGATCGAGGGCAGCGCGGGTGAGAAGTCGCAGTCGATGCTCGTGGCGCAGCTGCTGCTGTGCGCGGGGTTCCTCGTGTTCCTGATCTTCCCGGCGGCCATGCGGGTGTTCCAGGTGTGAGAACCGCGAACCGTGAGCCGTACGTCAGAACTTCCGTGAACCGAATTCGAGAGGACAACGCGTCATGAACGGACGTACCTTCCACACCGGCGTTCCCGCCGTGGACTTCCTGGTCACCTTCATGCGGGCCCGCGTGGAGCGCGCCCGCTCCGGCGGGCTGGACCGCGGGGCCTCCGCGGTGGAGTGGGTCATCATCTCGGCGGTCGTCGTGGCGATCGTCGGCGTGGTCGCCGCGATCATCAACGCCGCGCTGAGCGAGGGCGCCACCAAGGTCGGCGACTGCATCAAGGGCGCTCAGGCGAGCGGCACCTGCTGACGGCCGTCACTTCTCTCACGGGGATGCCGGTGCGGGTACGTCGCTGGATACGCCGACGGGTGGAGGCCGCCTCCGCCCGCGGCGATTCCGGCATGAGCGCGATCGAGTTCGTGTTCCTCACCCCCGTCCTGTTCTTCATGATCTTCGCGACGGTGCAGTTCGCGCTGTACTTCTTCGCCGATCACGTCGCCCAGGCGGCGGCGCAGGCGGGTGCGCGCAAGGCGCGTGCGACGGCGGACGCCCGGCCGGGCGGCTGGCGGGGCGAGGCGCGGGGCGTGGTGGACAGCTACATCCGGCAGCTGGGTCCGCAGCTGGTGCTGGCGCCGGACGTGAGGACGCTCCAGCCGGAGCAGGACACGGTGGGCGTGGAGATCACGGCGCGCATCCCGACGGTGTTCCCGGGCCTGGACCTGACGGTGCACGCGCAGTCGGTGGGGCCGGTGGAGCGGTTCGTGCAGGAGGGGGAGAACTAGAGATGGGGTTCCCCCTGGGGGACGGACGGCCGGGGACGGATGACGACCGGGGTCTGTCCACCGTCGAGGTGGTCATCCTCGCGCCGGTGATGATCCTGTTCATCCTCGTCCTGGTGGCGTTCGGGCAACTGGTCGACGGGCGTGGCGCGCTGGACGGTGCTGCGCGTGACGCGGCCCGTGCGGGCTCGATCCAGAAGGACCACGGCACGGCGATGGCCCAGGCGCGGGCGGCGGCGGAGGCGAACCTCGCGGACGTCTGCGCCGGTCCGGTGTCCGTCGTGCAGACCAGCCAGGGCTTCGAGCCGGACACCATCTTCACGGTCGAGGTGAGCTGCGAGGTGCGGGGCCTCGCCATGCTGGGCCTGGACATCCCGACGACCCTGACCGCGAGCTTCAGCTCGCCGCTGGACCCGTACCGGAGGACGGCGTGAGAGCGGCACGTACGAGGACATGGCTGTCCGACCGTCGTACGCGGCTGGACGACCGTGGCTCGGGCGCCGGCGCGGTCATCATCTTCGCGCTCGTCTTCCTCTCCCTGGCGGCGTTCGTCATCGACGGCGGCATGTCCGTCTCCAAGCGGGAGCGCGCGGCGGACATCGCGGAGCAGGCGGCCCGTTACGCCGCCCAGGACATCGACCGCGAGGCGCTGTACGACGACGTGGGCGGTCCCGCGCCGATCAACTACGAGAATTGCGACGCCCGGGTGAAGGCGTTCGCCCGCGAGATGGACATGTCCGGGGCGGACATCGCGGGAACGCGCTGCGTGGCGGCGACGGCGGAGGCGGTGGAGGTCGAGGTGCGGCTGACGTACGCGCCGGTCTTCACGGGCATGTTCTACGGCGGGGACGTGGTGGTGCGCGGGCGGGCGGTCGCGGAGAACGAGGTCGGCTGAGGCCGCGGCCGGCACCGTCGCCGAACCTTCCACGGACCTGCACACCGTTCACCGCGGGGCCGCACGGAAAAGGGACGGAGCGCGCGGATCGGTCCGGGTGCGAGGAGCGCGCCACCGGATGCCCTCCGTAACCGGTGGGTAGCGTGAAGGTGCGGTCCTTTTCCATGACCGCATTTTCATCTTCATGGATTCGACGGCGCGGTCGGGGTGTGCGTCGGTCGTGCGCCACTGGTCGGCCGTTCTGCACCGTGCTTGGATCAGTGAGCGGCTCCCCGATCCCCTTGCTCCGGATTCCCCCCACTCCGGATTTCGGGCGTGCCTTTCCGCTCCCATTCGTCGAAACAGAAGGGAAAGACCTGTTATGAACTTCGTCCCCCAGGTCGAGACCGCCGAGATCTCCGACGCGGACCTGGACGACGTGTCCGGTGGACAGTCCGTCTCCGCCGGCATCGACGCCGGTGCGGCCGTCGTCCTGGACCACGGCTCCGTCGGCGTGGGCGTGTACGCCGAGGCGGGCCCCCTCGGCGTCTCCGCCGGTCTCGGCGCCTCGGTGGCCCACGAGGGCGCCGTGCGCACCACGATGCTCTGAGCACCGTCCCGGGTCCCGGTCCGTCCGCGGGCCGGGGCCCGGCTCATTTCTTCTCGCGCTTGTCCTCGACCTTCATCTTCTCGTTGACCTGCTTGGTGAGTTCGTCCTCGAGCTTCTTGAACTCGCGGACCACGGCGTCGGACATGCTCGCGAGCGCGTCGAGCTGCTGGGTGATGTCCTCGCGGCCGTCCTCCCAGTTGGACTCGAAGTCGGAGAGCGCGTCGTTGACGCTGCCGTCACCGATGTCGTCCCGGTAGGACTCGAAGAGCTTCTTGGTGTGGTTCATCCGCGTCTTGAGGGACCGCAGGCGGCGCCCGTAGTCCTCCATCTCGGTCAGCGGAAGCGCGAGGTCGCTTTTCCCTTTGCTCATACCGGCGCACCGCCTGACCTGAGGGCTTCGACGAACGCGTGGAAAGCGGGGGCAGGGAAGGAGAGAGGGCCGCGGGTGGGGTGTCTGGAGTCGCGTATGGCGACTCGGGTGCGCAGCGGTGCGATCTCCACGCAGGTATTGCCGTCACCGCCGCCGGAGAACGAGGACTTCCGCCGGCGCAGGGGCTCAGTCATGGCTCGCCTCACAGTTCCTTCGTCAAGTGGTGGATGAAGTCGAGCGAAGCCGCGGGGTCCAGCGACGCCTTCTCCACTTTACGGAACAGTGTTCGGAGTTGGTTCAGTTGAGGTTCTGCGTCGATGAAGGCGGTTCCGGTGGGGAAGTCCCGGAGCACGGTGTCCAGTCGGGGCACGGGGCCGCATGCGTGCATCATCGAGGCGTCTGCACCGGCGAATCCGTCCTGGTTGGTGGGGGTGACGCGTACGGTCGCGTGACCGTCCTCGATCTGCGTCAGGATCCGGCGGAGTTGTGCCCGGGTCACCTGACGGCCGGCCACGCGGACCCGGAGAGCGAACTCGTGGACGACCGTCTCGTACGGTGTCGGGTGGTCACCCCCGATCACGGCGCGCCGCCGCATCCGGTGTTCCACGCGAGGCGCCAGTTCGCTCTCGGGTAGGCCCGGCATCATGCAGGTGTACGCCGCGCGGGCGTAGTCGGCGGTCCGAAGCAGTCCGGGAACGCGCGTGACCACGATCTCGCGCAGGGCCGTGGCATGGTGCTCGACCTCGGCGGTGTCCAGGAACACCGGGGGCAGCACTCCCCGTCTTCCAGAAGGACCCCGCGCTGTTGACGCGGGCGTTGCAGCGTGTACCGAACATTCACTTCCCCGAGCCGCGGGACTTCGCGGTGCTGAACGCGGACCTGACCGAGATCGAGCCGGTCGAGCGACGCGTGGACACGCTGATGCGCGTGGAGACGGACGAGGGGGCGTACCTCCTGGTCGTCGAGGCGCAGGGGAAAGTGGACGAAGCCAAGCGGGGCAGCTGGGCGTACTACCTGTCGTACGTGTATGCGAAGTACCGTTGCGAGCCGGTTCTCATCGTGATCACTCAGAGCTGGGCCACGGCGCGGTGGGCGGCTCGGCCGATCAGGCTCGGACTGCCCGGCTGGCACTCGCTGACCGTTCGGCCACTCGTGCTGGGGCCGGAGAACGTGCCGGTGATCACGGACGAACAGCAGGCGGCGCGGGATGTACCGCTTGCCGTGCTCTCGGCCATGACGCATGGCCGGGGGAAACGGGCTGCCGCCATACTGGAACCGCCGGCTACCGCCTTGCGGACCATGGACGCCGAGAGCGCGGCGGTTTTCGTCGCGTTCGTCGACTCGTGCCTGATCGACGACCAGGCCAAGGAAATCTGGAGGGACCTGATGGCGGCGATCCACTACTTCTTCCGGCACCCGGTGGCGGAGCAGGTGCGTGAGGAGGGCCGGGAAGAGGGGCGGGTCCAGGCCTGCGCCGACCTCGATCAGCTCGAGCCCTGGGCCCGGCGGGCCGTTCACGCCACCCGGGCCGAGGACCTGTCCAGCGGTTGATCGGCCGGTCTGCCGGTGCCGTCGGGGAAGTCGCGACGGGAGGAGGCCTTCGACTGCGGCCGTTCGAGTCAATAAGATCCCCGTAGGCTCAGCAGACCCTCCTCCCAGACGACTTCAGGACACCCGCCATGCCGCGACGCCGCAGTCCCAGCCCGTCCAGTTCGACGGCTCCGAGGAACAGGACGCCGCAGCCGGTGCGGGTGCGGCGGCGGTCGTTCGGGGACTTCGTCAAGGCGTTCCTCGCCTTCGTGGCGTTGGCCGTGCTGCTCGTCGGGGTGCCGTTCGCGCTGGCCGTCACCGCCGGCTGGCCGTTCCCGAAGACGTTCGAGCCGATGGACTGGCTCAAGCAGGACGTCTCCGTCGACACCTTCCTCGCCATCCTGACCTTCGTGGTCTGGCTCGCCTGGGCGCAGTTCACCGCGTGCGTGCTCGTCGAGATGAAGGCCGCGCTGTCCGGGGTCGGGGTGCCGGGGCGGGTGCCCGGGGCCGGACCCAGTCAGCTGCTCGCCCGTCAGCTCGTCGCCGCGCTGCTGCTCGTCGGCGCGACCGCCGCCGGTTTCGCCCCGGGGATCAGCCAGCTCGGGCAGAGCCTCGAGGGCAACCAGCGGCCCGCCGTGGCCGCCGCCCAGCAGACCCCCGGCTTCTTCGCCCAGCAGCAGGAGCAGGCGGCCGGCACCGCCGCCGCGCTCGCCGAGCAGGCCTCGCACGCCGAAGCGGCGGCGGGCAGCAGCGCCCGGCAGCAGGGCGACACGAAGTTCTACCGGATCCAGCCGCCCGAGGGACGTCACCACGACTCCCTCTGGGAGATCGCCGAGCGGCACCTCGGCGACGGACGCCGGTACAAGGAGATCTTCGAGCTCAACAAGGACCGCACCCAGCCCGACGGTTCCAAGCTGTCCGAGGCCAGTCTGATCCGGCCCGGCTGGATCATGGAGATGCCCGGCGACGCGCGCGGCGGCGACCTCGTCGAGATGCCGGACGAGGCTCCCGAGGTCTCGCCCGAGGTGCAGCAGCAGATCCGCGACTACGACAGGACCGGGGACCACGCACAGGGCGGCGGCAGCGGCAGCGGCGGCGGTGCCGCCCTCGCCTCCGTGCCCGAGCAGCGGCCGGCCCCCGCGCCCGCCCCCGCGAACGACGACGCCGGGCACCAGCAGGAGCGGCAGCACGCCGCCCCCGCCCGGGAGTCCTCCTCCTTCGGCCTCCCCGAAGCCCTCCTCGCCGCGCCCCTCCTCGCCGCCGGTCTCCTCGGCGCGCTCGGGCACCGGCGCCGGCAGGCGCTGTGGCAGTCGGCGTTCGGCGGCGTCGGCGGGCGGCGCGGGATGGAGCCGCCCACCCCGACCGGGGACGCCCAGGACGTGCAGGACGCGCTGCTGGTCGGCGCCGACCCCGAGGGCGTACGGCTGCTCGACCGGTCGCTGCGCGGGCTCGCCGCCTCCCTCGCCGCCGAGTCCCGCCCGCTGCCCACCGTCTACGCGGCCTGGCTCAGCAACGGCGACCTGCACCTCCAGCTGGCCCAGCCGTCCGGGAAGCCGCCGGCGCCCTGGCGGCTCGGGCAGGACCAGACGTTCTGGATGCTCGCCAAGGACGACGCCGAGCGCTACGAGGACGCCGACACCGCCGCCCCCTACCCCGGCCTCGTCAGCCTCGGCACCATGGACGACTCGCGGCTGCTGCTCAACCTGGAGTCCGTCCCCGGCATCGTCTCGCTGAGCGGCGCCGAGGCCGACCGGGCCGCCGTGTTCGCCTCCGTCGCCGCCGAGCTGGCCACCAACGGCTGGTCGGACCGGATGACCATCACCCTCGTCGGGTTCGGCGAGGACCTGACCCCGCTCGCGCCCAGCCGCCTGCGCCACCTCGACGGCATCGAGGCGCTGATCGAGACCATGGAGGCCGAGACGCGGCAGCGGCGCGGCGCGCTCGGCGCCGCCGGACACGACTCCGTGCTCACCGGGCGCACCGGGCCCGCCCGGCACACCCGCTGGGCCCCGCACCTGGTGCTGCTCGCCGCCGAGCCGTCCGCCGAGGAGGCCGTCACGCTCGCCGAACTCGCCGCCGACGCCGGCCGCCTCGGCATCGGCTACCTGGTCGGCACCGGCAGCGGGGAGCTGCCGGGCGCCGCCTGGGAGATGGAGATCACCGGAGAGGGCAAGCTGCTCGCCCCCCTCCTCGGCCTCGAACTCGACGCCCAGCTCCTGCCCGCCGACCAACAGCGCGCGGTCGTCCGGCTGTTCACCGACGCCGACCCCGAGCACGGTCCCGGGAACGGACCCGACGGGCCCGGCACCACCCCGCCGTTCCTCGTCGACATCAGCGAGCAGGGGCGGCCCGCCGTCTACGCGCGGCTGGTCGGACCGTACGAGATCATCGGCCTGGACACCCCGGACGGCGAGCGCAGCGCCCTGCTCCACGAGGCGCTGGCGCTGCTGCTCCTGCACCGCGAGGGCGTGCACCCGCGCGTGCTGTCGTCCGCGCTGTGGCCGCGCGGCGTCACCGACGACGTGCGCGAGGCGCTCGTCGAGCGGCTGCGCGCCTGGCTCGGCACCGACCCCGACGGCACCCCCCGCCTCGGCACCGACGACACCGGACGGCTCACCCTCGCCAAGTCCGTCGTCTCCGACCTGGACGTGCTGCGGTCGCTGTACCACGAGGCCACCCAGGGCAAGGGCGTCGACAACCGGGCCGTGCGCGGGCGGCTGCTCACCGACGCGCTGGTGCTGGTGCGCGGGCCGCTGCTCGCCGACCGGCCCGAGGGCCGCTACCGCTGGCTCACCCACGAGATCGTCGACGCCCAGCTCCCGCTGCTCGTCGCGGACACCGGACTCGCGCTCTGCGCGTTCCACCTGGAGAAGAACCGCGCGGAGAAGGCCATCGAGGCGCTGAACGCCGCGCTGCGCACCGCCCCGGCCGACGAGCGGCTGTGGAACGAACTGCTGCGCGCCACCCACGCCCTCGACGACCCCGAACGGCTCACCGCCCTCGCCGCCGACCTCGTCGGCCGCGCAGGCGCCCGCGGGCTGCCGCCGCGCACCGAGGCGCTGCTCGACGAACTGCTGCCGGCCTGGCGCGACGCGGTCGCGGCGGCGGGATGACCGACCACCTGGACGTCGCGCTGGTCGCCGCCGCCGCGCTGTGGGGCGCGGCGGCCGGCGCGGTGCTGCCCCGCGCGGCCTACCGCTTCTCCGTCCCGCCGGGGGAGGAGTGGCGGACGGCCTGCCCGGCGGGGCACCCGGTCGGCGGCTGGCTCGGACCGGCCCGGTGCGGGCCGTGCGCGGGAGTGCCGTACGGACCCGGCGCCGCTCCCGCCGTCGTCGCCGCCCTCGTCTGCGCCGCCCTCGCCGCCGCCACCGGGGCCCGGCCCGAGCTGGGCGTCTGGCTGCTGCTCGCGCCCGTCGGGGTGCTGCTGGCGGTGGTCGACTTCCGGGTGCAGCGGCTGCCCGACCCGCTCACCCTCCCCTTCGCCGGGGCCGCCCTCGTCCTGCTCGGCCTCGCCGCCCTCGCCCCCGAGCACGCGGGGGAGTGGACCACCGCCCTGCTGGGCGCGCTCGCGCTGGGCGCCGGCTACTTCGTGCTGTTCCTCGTCAATCCGGCCGGCATGGGCTTCGGCGACGTGAAGCTCGCGCTCGGCGCGGGCGCCGTCCTCGGCTGGTACGGCTGGCCGACCGTGATGCTCGGCACCCTCGCCGGGTTCGTGTTCGGGGCGCTCTACGGGGGCGCCCTCGTCGTCGCCCGGAAGGCGGGGCGCAAGACGGCGATCCCGTTCGGGCCCTTCCTGATCAGCGGTGCCTTCGCGGGGCTGCTGATCGGGGCGTACGCGGCCTGACGTCGGCCGCGCGAAGCCGCTGGCGTACGCTGGATCGGTCCGTCCACACCTTTCGCGAAAGGGACACCGGTGACCGAGAAGGCCGACCTTCAGCCCCTCCTCGACCGTGCCGCCGCCGGTGGGCGGATCACCCCCGAAGAGGCACTCGACCTCTACCGCGACGCCCCGCTGCACGCGCTGGGCGCCGCCGCCGACGCCGTGCGCAGGCGGCGGTACGCCGGTACGGAGCACATCGCGACGTACATCATCGAGCGGAACATCAACTACACGAACGTGTGCGTCACGGCGTGCAGGTTCTGCGCCTTCTACGCGGCCCCCAAGGACACCGCCAAGGGCTGGACCCGCGACCTCGACGACATCCTGCGGCGCTGCGCCGAGACCGTCGAGCTCGGCGGCACGCAGATCATGTTCCAGGGCGGTCACCACCCGGACTACGGCGTCGAGTACTACGAGAAGCACTTCGCGGCCATCAAGAAGGAGTTCCCGCAGCTCGTCATCCACAGCCTGGGGGCGAGCGAGGTCGAGCACATGGCGCGGATCAGCAAGGTGGGCGTCGAGGAGGCGATCACCCGCATCCACGCCGCCGGGCTCGACTCCTTCGCCGGCGCCGGCGCCGAACTGCTGCCGGAGCGCCCCCGCAAGGCCATCGCGCCGCTCAAGGAGTCCGGCGAGCGGTGGCTGGAGATCATGGAGATCGCGCACAACCTGGGCGTGGAGTCCACCTCCACCATGCTGATGGGCACCGGCGAGACCAACGCCGAACGGATCGAGCACCTGCGGATGATCCGTGACGTGCAGGACCGCACGGGCGGCTTCCGCGCCTTCATCCCGTACACCTACCAGCCCGAGAACAACCACCTGAAGGGCCGCACCCAGGCCACCCTCTTCGAGTACCTGCGGATGATCGCCATCGCCCGCCTCTTCCTCGACAACGTGGCCCACATCCAGGGCTCCTGGCTGACCACCGGCAAGGAGGTCGGCCAGCTCTCCCTGCACTACGGCGCGGACGACCTCGGCTCCATCATGCTGGAGGAGAACGTGGTCTCCTCCGCCGGCGCCAGGCACCGCTCCAACCGGCTGGAGATCATCGACCTGATCCGCAAGGCGGGGCGGGTCCCGGCCCAGCGCTCCACGACGTACGAGCACCTGGTGGTGCACGACGACCCGGCGAACGACCCCGTCGACGACCGCGTGGTCTCCCACATCTCCTCCGTCGCCATCGAGGGCGGCACGGCCCACCCGGAGCTGAAGCTCCTGTCCGCCAACTGACGTCCCCGTGCTGACCCTCCACACCGCCGACGCCTCGCCCGAGGCCGCCGTCCTGGTCGACGGCGCGCACCTCGCCGCCGTCGGCCCGTACGAGGACCTGGCCGCCGCCCACCCGGACGCCCGGCTGCGGCGGTGGCCCGGCATCCTGACGCCCGGTCTGCTCAACCCCTACGGTCCGGAACTGCTGGAGCAGGCGTACCACCCCGATCCGCGCGAGGCGGACCGGCTCGGCACCGAGCCGGTGTTCGGGGAGCGGGCGCGGGCACTCCTGGCCGCCGGACCGTCCGCGCGGGGCGCCAGCGCACGCCGCGGAGTACAGCGCATGCTGGCGCACGGAACGGTCGCGGTCGCCGGTGAGCTGCGCGGCCGCGAGGCCCTGGACGCGGTGCGCAGGGCCGGGCTCGCCCTGGCGGGGCGTCCGGCCGCACTGCCCGGGCCCGCGGCGCTCTCCCCGGTTCCCCTCGTGCTGCTGCCGGGCCTCGGCGCCGGGAAACCCGCACGGTTCGCGGTGTTCGACGTGCCCGACCGGGACGCCCTCGTGCGGGAGGGCGCGTCCACGTGCGTGGCCACCGTCGTGGGCGGCCGCCTGGTGTACCGGCGGCGCTGACCCCGTACCGGCGCCGGCCCCGTACCGGCGTCGGCCCCGGGGCGGCGCGGGCCCTCACCCCGCGAACGCCTCCCCGAACGCCCCGTCCTCCTGCTCCACCCCGCTGCAGTCCGTCAACGGGTCGTCCGCGGAGGCGTCCTCGTCGCACCGCCGGTCCCGGAAGGCCGACCACACCGACACCCACGCGACGCCCTTCTCCTCCGCGAACGCGCGCACCTCGGCCGCGTCCTCGAGCGTGAAGGTCTCCCCCTCCACGTCGTTGACGCCGAGCATCGAGGTGAGCGCCATGCCCCGCCAGGCGGCGGCCTCGGACAGCCCGAAGACGTCCTGGAGCTGGGCGTTCGCGGCCCCGGCGGCGGTGAGGGCGTAGTCGCCCATGTCGCCGTCGTAGGACTCGCCGTAGTTCATCGTCATGAGGTTGACGGTGGCGACCCGGACGCCGTGGTCGTTCGCGGACGCCAGCAGGGCCAGGCCGTCCCCGTCGAGCCCGGACGGCATGACCGGGAGGGTGAAGGAGACCTCCAGGCCGGAGCGTTCCCCCTGGAGCAGGGCGATCGCCTCCGAACGCAGGTCCACGGAGGCGGAGTCGGCGAGTTCGTCGCCCTCGACGTCGAAGTCGGCGCGGGTGGCGCCGGCCGCGTCCAGCGCCGCGCCGTAGGCCTCGGCCAGCTCGGCCGCGGTGGCGCAGGTGGCCGCCAGTTCGTCGCCGGAGGCGCCGCCGAAGGAGACCCGGACGTCGGCGCCGGACCCGGTGAGTCCCGCGATCCGGGACGTCACGGTCGCGTCGTCGATGTCCTGGACGCCGTTCCAGTACGGGGTGCAGCCGCTGCCGGAGGAGATCACGAACGCCAGGTTGTACGTCGTGGGGGAGCCCGCCGCGTCGGTGTCGGAGGCCGTGGAGGAACTGACGTAGGGCGCGTACGCGGTGACCGGCGCCGACGACGAGGAGGCCGAGGGGGCGGGGTCCGCCGGGGCCGCGTCCGGCGCGGTGCCCCCGGCGGAGCAGCCCGCGGTGGCCGCGACCAGGGCCAGGGCCGGGAGGAGGGCGAGCCCGGCGACGGACTTCAGTGGACCGCGCATCGCGCTCGTTCCGTTCGTGAGGGGGCGGGTGGACGGCCACCGTGGCACACGGGTCTGTGCGTTCCCTGAGGATGTGCGTCCGGCTCCCGGACGATTCCCAGGGGACGGCGAGGTTCGCGGCCCTTCCACGGGAGACCCACAGGAAACGCCGGGTTCCTCCCGAACAAAGGCCCTTACCGTCCGGGCCATGCATTCCGATCCTGCCATCGAGAGCCGCGCCGCCGGGCGCGGCCGTCGCCGCAAACGCCCCGACGGGCCCGGCGGAGGACCCGTCTTCGTCGACTCCTCCGGACGCCGGGCCAAGGTGCTGCGCCGGATCGGTCTCCTCCTGGGAGCCGTCTGCGCCGGGTACGCGATCGTGCTGGGCATGGCCTTCATGGGCATCGGCACCTCGGCCACGCCGTCCTCGCTGCTGCCGTTCGGCGTCGGGCGGGGACAGGCCGGTCCCGGCGGCACGGGCCCGGGGGACGGGGCGGCCCCGACCGGCGCACCACCGTCCCCGCCGGCCGGTGCGCCGAGCGCCACCGCCGTCCCCGCCCCCTCGGCGGCGTCATGACCGCCGCGCCCCCCGCGCGCGGCCGGCGCCGCGCCCCCACCCGTATCGAGCGCGCCGCCGGCCGGGCCGCCGCGCTGCACCGGCCGCGGGTCCTCCTCGCGCTGCTCCTCCTGCTCGCCCTGACCTGCGCGATGCTCCTCGACGGCTATCTGCGCGCCGAGGTCGGCGACGACCAGCGGGTCCGCACCGGGGCCTCGTCCTCCGAGGTGCCCGACGAGGTCCTCGAGGGCGGCCCGATCCTCGGTTTCCCCGGCGGGCAGGCCGAGACCACCTCCGTCCCGGACAGGACGATCGTGCTCACCTTCGACGACGGACCGGATCCCACCTGGACGCCGAAGGTCATGGAGGTCCTGGAGGAGTACGACGTGCCCGGCACGTTCTTCGTGGTCGGCTCGATGGTGTCGCGCCACCCCGGCATCGTGGAGGACCTGGTCGACCGGGGCCACGAGATCGGCGTCCACACCTTCACGCACGTCGACCTGTCGTACCAGAGCGCCTCCCGCGTCACCCGCGAGATGGAGCAGACCCAGCTCGCGCTCGCGGGCGCGGCCGGGATCACCACCACGCTGTTCCGGGCCCCGTACTCCTCCGGGCCGGACGCCGTCGACAACTACAGCTGGCAGGTCTACCAGCAGCTCGGCGAGGAGGGGTACACCAGCGTCTTCATCGACACCGACAGCGAGGACTGGAAGGAACCGGGCGTCGCGAAGATCGTCGAAGGGGCCACCCCGGAGGACGGGGAGGGCGCCTCGGTGCTCTTCCACGACTCCGGCGGCGACCGCACGCAGACCGTCGAGGCGCTGGCGGAGTACATCGAGGAGATGCGGGCGCAGGGCTACACCTTCACCACCGTCAGCGGGGCCATGGCCGAGCAGCGGCAGTCCGCCGGCGGGTCCGGAGCGGGCGGTCCCGGTGCCGCCGCCGGCGCTCCGGCCGGCACCGGCGATCAGCTCCAGGCCTCCCACCGCCCCGCCACCGGCACGACCCTCTACGAGGGCAAGGCGCTCCTCGCGGCCGTCGCCGTCGCCGAGTGGACGGTGCCCGCGCTCTCGGCCGGCCTGGCGATCGTGGGCGCGGCCGTCCTGGGACGGTTCGGGCTGATGCTCGTCCTCGCCCGGCGCCACCACCGGCAGCGCAACGGACGCCGCTTCGGCTGGGGGCCGCCCGTGACCCGGCCGGTCAGCGTGATCGTCCCGGCGTACAACGAGAAGGAGTGCATCGAGAACACCCTGCGGTCGCTGGCCGGGAGCACCCATCCGATCGAGATCGTCGTCGTCGACGACGGCTCCACGGACGGCACGGCGGAGCTCGCCGAAGGGCTCGGCCTGCCGGGCGTCCGGGTGATCCGGCAGGAGAACGCGGGCAAGCCGGCCGCCCTGAACCACGGCATCCGCAGCGCCCGGCACGACATCGTCGTGATGGTGGACGGCGACACCGTCTTCGAACCGGACACCGTGGGCCGCCTGGTGCAGGCCTTCGCCGACCCGTCGGTGGGCGCCGTCGCGGGCAACGCCAAGGTCGGCAACCGCTCCACGCTCATCGGCGCCTGGCAGCACATCGAGTACGTGATGGGCTTCAACCTGGACCGGCGCATGTACGACCTGCTGCGCTGCATGCCGACCATCCCCGGCGCGATCGGCGCGTTCCGCCGCGAGGCGGTCCTCCAGGCCGGCGGGATGAGCGAGGACACCCTCGCCGAGGACACCGACATCACCATCGCGCTGCACCGCGCGGGATGGCGGGTCGTCTACGAGGAGCACGCGCGTGCGTGGACCGAGGCCCCCCGGTCGCTGCGGCAACTGTGGTCGCAGCGCTACCGCTGGTCGTACGGCACCATGCAGGCGCTGTGGAAGCACCGCAGGTCCCTGACCGACAAGGGGCCCTCGGGACGGTTCGGGCGGGTCGGCATGCCGCTGGTGGTGCTCTTCCAGATCGTCACGCCGGTGTGCGCGCCGCTCATCGACGTGTTCACCGTGTACTCGATGCTCTTCGTCGACTTCGGGGCGGCCCTGCTGGCCTGGCTCGCCGTCCTGGGCGTGCAGCTGGTGTGCGCCGCGTACGCCTTCCGGCTCGACCGGGAGAAGTACCGGTACCTGCTGATGATGCCGCTGCAGCAGTTCGCGTACCGGCAGATGATGTACCTCGTCCTCATCCACTCCTGCGTCACCGCCCTGACCGGCGGCCGGCTGCGCTGGCAGAAGCTGAAGCGGACGGGCGAGGTCGGGATGCCGGCGGGGACGGGCCGCTGACGGGGACGCACCGCGCGGGGCCGCCGGGCCGTGACGGGTGCTCCGGCCTCCTGCGCGCGGTGGCCCTGGTCCGGGTGGTGGCGTACCGCACCCGGGTCCTGACCGGCGGCTTCGTGCTCGCGTGCGGCTGGGGCGAGGACGTGGCCGCGCGCCGGAAGCCGACGCTCCTGCCGGGCGGGCGGGCTGCAAGAATGGGCGCGTGACCCGCGCATCCCTGGACAAGCAGCCGCACGAAGTCGCCTCGATGTTCGACGACGTCGCGGAACGATACGACCTGACGAACGACGTGCTCTCCCTCGGCCAGGACCGGCGGTGGCGCAAGGAGGTCGCGAAGGCCGTCGACGCCCGGCCCGCGCAGAAGGTCCTGGACCTGGCGGCCGGCACGGGCACCTCGTCGATGCCCTTCGCCCGCGCCGGCGCCTACGTCGTGCCCTGCGACTTCTCCCAGGGCATGCTCCGGGTCGGCAAGCGGAACAACGCCTGGCTGCCGTACACGGCCGGCGACGCGACCCGGCTGCCCTTCAAGGACGACGTGTTCGACGCCGTCACCATCTCCTTCGGGCTGCGCAACGTGCAGGACACGGACGCGGCCCTGCGCGAGATGCACCGGGTGACCCGGCCCGGCGGGCGGATCGTCATCTGCGAGTTCTCCCACCCGACGTGGGCGCCGTTCCGCACCGTCTACACCGAGTACCTGATGCGGGCGCTGCCGCCGGTCGCCCGGTCGGTGTCGTCCAACCCGGACGCGTACGTCTACCTCGCCGAGTCCATCCGCGACTGGCCCGACCAGCCCGCGCTGGCCCGGCGACTGCAGGGCGCCGGCTGGTCGAAGGTGGCGTGGCGCGACCTCACGGGCGGCGTGGTGGCGCTGCACCGGGGCTTCAAGGAGAGCTGAGCACCACGGCGCGGGGCGGGGCGGGCTCTTCCCGTTCCCGCCGGGGCCCGCCCGCGGGCGGCGCCTGTCCGCGCGGCTCGCGCGCCCCTCCGCCGCCCTCGCCGAGGTCGAACCACACGTGGACCACGGAAGTCCCGCGCCACCTCCGTGCCGGGCCGCGGATGCCGGCGTACGACGTGGTCGACGACGGACAGGTCCCGCGCCCGGGCCGGCTCGCGGGCGTCCACGGCCATCGGTCCGGCCGGGCGCGGCACGCGCACGGACGGTCGTCCCCCGGCGGTACCGGCGGAGCGGAGCCGGCGCCGGGCCACCGGAAGCACCGGGTGGCGTTCCGTGACGATCGACCACCCGCAGTGGCGTCCGGTCGTCGTGGTCAGAGGCTCAGCCGGTAGCAGTGGGCCTCCCGTGCGGAGGACGGGATCGTGAACGTCTCGGCGAGGCGCATCCCGAGCCGCCGGGTGACCGCTATGGAACGGGAGTTGCGGGCGTCCACCATCGCCACCACGCCCTTCAGGCCCGCCGCCGTCACCCGCTCCAGGGTCTGCCGGGCCGCCGCGGTGACGTACCCCTTGCCCCAGTGCTCCCGCGCGAGCCGCCAGCCGATCTCGATCTCGCCCGTCGGTCCCCAGTCGCGCTCCCACGGCTGGGCGCCGGTGAAGCCGATGACCCGCCCGGATTCGTCGAGCACGCTCCACAGGCAGAAGCCGCGCTCGGCGTCGTGCCGGCGCTGGCGGGCGGTGAGCTCCTCGTAGACCGACAGCTCCGCGGCCCTGCCGCCGTGGAACTCCATGACGTCGGGGTCGTCGAAGATCCGGTGCCAGGTGACGGCGTCCTCGTCGGTGGGGACCCGCAGCCGTACGGCGGGGAGAGCTCGGTTCACGGGGGCAGCCCTTCAGCCGGGTGATCACGTCCGCTGAATAGACTGCCCCTGTCCAGTGCCGGTCGGCACGCAGATTTCGAACTTGGGGAGATCCCGCCGTGACCGAGCCCCTCTCCGACAACACCGCCGATGTGATCGTCGTGGGCGCGGGGCCAGCCGGCTCCACCACCGCCTACCACCTGGCCCGGTCCGGACTCGACGTGCTCCTGCTGGAGAAGACCGAGTTCCCGCGGGAGAAGGTCTGCGGCGACGGCCTCACCCCGCGCGCCGTGAAGCAGCTGGTGGCGATGGGCATCGACATCTCCGAGGAGGCCGGCTGGCTGCGCAACAAGGGCCTGCGCATCATCGGCGGCGGAGTCCGCCTCCAGCTGGACTGGCCGGATCTCGCCTCCTTCCCCGACTACGGACTGGTCCGCAAGCGCGACGACTTCGACGAGCAGCTCGCCCGGCAGGCCCAGAAGGCGGGCGCCCGGCTGTACGAGCGCTGCAACGTGAGCGGGCCGGTCGTCGACGACCGCACCGGGCGCATCACCGGTGTGAAGGCCAGGCTCGGCGAGGACAAGCGGGAGGTCACCTTCCACGCCCCGCTGGTGGTGGCCGCCGACGGCAACTCCACCCGGCTCTCCCTGGCGATGGGCCTGCACCGCCGCGAGGACCGCCCGATGGGCGTCGCGGTCCGCACCTACTTCACCTCGCCCCGCCACGACGACGACTACCTGGAGTCCTGGCTGGAGCTGTGGGACCGCCGCGGCCCGCAGGACCGGCTGCTGCCCGGCTACGGCTGGATCTTCGGCATGGGCGACGGGACGAGCAACGTCGGCCTCGGCGTGCTCAACACCTCCGACTCCTTCAAGGAGCTGGACTGGCGCGAGGTCCTCAAGGCCTGGTGCGCGTCCATGCCGGAGGACTGGGGCTACACCCCGGACAACATGACCGGCCCGATCCGCGGCGCCGCGCTCCCCATGGCCTTCAACCGCCAGCCGCACTACACGCGCGGCCTGCTGCTGGTCGGCGACGCGGGCGGTCTGGTGAACCCCTTCAACGGCGAGGGCATCGCCTACGCCATGGAGTCCGGACAGATCGCCGCCGACGTGATCGTCCAGGCCCACGCCCGGGCCACCCCGGCCCAGCGGGAGATCGCGCTCCAGCGCTACCCGCGCGTGCTGAAGGACACCTACGGCGGCTACTACACGCTCGGCCGGGCCTTCGTGAAGCTCATCGGCAACCCGAAGGTCATGCAGATCGCCGCCCAGCGCGGACTGACCCACCCGATGCTGATGAGGTTCACCCTGAAGCTGCTCGCCAACCTGACCGACCCGACGGGCGGCGACGCGATGGACCGCATCATCAACGGCCTGAGCAAGGTGGCGCCGAAGGCGTGACCGGTCCGGCCGGACGCCGATCGTGATCATCGTGTGACGCATCCGTGGACAACTGTTCCCCCGCGGCCGGTGTCGTACGGGACGTAGCCACTCAGGCACGTCCCGTACGACGAAAGAGCCTTCCATGACACAGCTGGCAAACCGGCGGTTAGGGCCGCTCAGGGCCCTGGGGCTGGTGGCCGCCGCGAGTCTGGTCGCGACCGGTGCCGCGGGCGCCGCCCAGGCGGCCGACGCGCCCCTCCCCGTGGCCGTCACCGGCGAGGACCGGGTCGACCTGTCGCTGCGCTCCGACAACGGCGACCCCTCGGAGCCGCAGG
Organism: Streptomyces sp. NPDC126497; assembly: GCF_040302425.1. Lineage (NCBI taxonomy): Bacteria > Bacillati > Actinomycetota > Actinomycetes > Kitasatosporales > Streptomycetaceae > Streptomyces > Streptomyces sp. NPDC126497. The sequence goes on along the minus strand of NZ_JBEORT010000014.1, from coordinate 19,508 downwards.
TCGACCTGCGACTGGACGTCCCGGGGGAGGAGTTCGAGGGCGACGGCGTCATCCCGCCCGTGTTCACCGGCGACTACACGATCCGCATCGACGCCACCGCACTGGCGGGCGTCGCCTCGGTGAAGCTCCCCTGCGAGGCCGACGGCCTCGTCGCCGTCTGCACGGGCAGCGAGCTGTACGCCGGCCGGCAGTACAACCGGGTCGGCGGCATCCGCCTCGACGTCGACGACGACAGCGAGGCCGGGGACTTCGGCAGCATCGAGGTCACCGGCGAGGGCGAGGGGCTGGAGTTCGCGCCGCTGAGCATCGACGTGCTCGTGGGCGGCCCCGAGTTCCTGAACCGGGAGCTTCCCCCGCCCGGAGAGCTGCGGGCGGGCGGCACCTACCGGGCCCCCGTGGGCCTGCTCAACGCCGGCACCATGCCCGCCGAGGGCGCGGTGCTGCGCTTCCACGGCTCCCGCGGGGTGTCGTTCCCCGACTCGTTCGGCAACTGCGCCTACTCCGAGGTGACCACCGGCCCGCTGCTGCGCCAGGGCACCGACGTCCTCTGCACCTTCCCGGACACCATCGAGGCCGGTACGGCGTACGCGCCGGCCGAGCCGCTGAAGGTGCGCACCGCGGACTTCGCGCTGCACGACGTCTTCACCTACTCCTTCACGGCCGTCTCCCCCGACGAGGCGGCCGGCCTGCGCGAGGCGAAGGACTACCGGCAGGGCACCGGAGCGGACCTGGAGCTGGAGGAGGTCCCCGGCGCCGACCCCGCGGACTACTCCCGGTACGCGGAACTGGACCTGCCCACGACGAACACCTACGACCTGGAGCTGACCGGCGCCGCGCTGGACGCCGGGGCCGGCGACACCGTCACGGCGGAGATCGGCTTCCGCAACAACGGGCCGGCCTGGATCGGCGCCCTGCGGTCCGGCGGTGAGCCCTTCTCCTTCACGGTGCAGGTCCCCGAGGGGGCGACCGTCACCAAGGCCGCGGAGGAGTGCCGGGAGATCACCCTCGCCGAGGGGGAGAAGGGCTACCGCTGCTGGGTGAGCACCCCGCTGCTGGAGGACGCCGAGCTCGCCTACCCGTTCGAGCTGCGCGTCGACCGGGTCGTCGAGAACGCCAGGGGCAAGGTGGCGCTGCCGGAGTGGGACAACCCCTTCGACTCCGACCACGGGAACGACTCCGCCTGGATCGTCCTCAACGGCCCGGACGAGCAGACGGACGGCGGAACGGGCGGGAACGGCGGCGGCACGCCGTCCGCCTCCCCCTCGGCCTCCCCCTCGGCCTCCCCCTCGCCCGGTCCCGGGCAGGACGGCGGCTCCGGTTCCTCCGGCTCCGGCACGTCCGGCGGCACCGGGGGCGGCGACCTCCGGGGCGGTCTGGCGTCCACCGGCGCGGGCGGGGTGACGCTGATCGGCGGGGCCGCGGTGCTGGCGCTGGGCCTCGGCGCGGGCGTGACCGTGCTGCTGCGCCGCCGGGCACGGCAGGCGGGCGGGACCGCCGCCTGAGCGCGTGAGGGAGCGCCCGCACGGCGCGAAGCCGTGGGCGGCGCCGTGGACGGCCGGGGTCCGGGTGACGGACCCCGGCCGTCGGCGTCCGCGCCGGGGCGCCGTGAGGGGCCGTCACGGGGCCGTACGGCGCTCCGCCGGCGCGCACCGGCGCCGTGAACCCGCCCGAGCCGTGGGACGATTCGGGCAATCGGGCGATCCCGGTCCGGGTGCGGGGACGCCGGAGGGCCGCTGCCCCCGAGCGGCAGCGGCCCTCCGGCCCCTGAGCGGGGCGCGGCTCAGAGCACGCGCACGGCACCCGACGCGGGGTAGCCGGAAAGGTCCTGGATGACGACGCCCTTGGAGGGGTTGGCGGCGTCCAGGTACTGACCGCCGCCGATGTAGACGCCCACGTGGTACGCGGAGCCCTTGCCGCCCCAGTAGAGGATGTCGCCGACCTGGAGGTTGGACAGCGAGACGTCGGTTCCGGCCATCGACTGGTCCTGCGAGACGCGCGGCAGGTCGACGCCGACCTGCTTGAACGCGGCCTGCACCAGGCTGGAGCAGTCCCAGGCGTTGGGGCCCGAGGCGCCCATGACGTAGGCGTCGCCGACCTGCGCCTTGAGGAAGGCGATGACCGTCGCGACACTGCCGCTGGCCGGCGCGGAGACGGTCGTGGCGGTCGTGGCGGTGGTGGCGGTGGCGGTGAGGTCGGCGCGCTCGGCGCTGCGGGCGGCGCGCTCGGCGGCGGCCTTGCGGGCCTCCTCGGCGGCCTTCTTCTTCGCCTCGGCCTTCTTCTTGGCCACGGCGAGGTCCGCCTTGGCCTCCTTGGCGGCCTGCTCCGCGGCCGCGTCACGCTCGGCCTGCAGCTGGTAGTTCGCGGCGGCCTGCTGGGTGGCGTCCGCGGACTGGGCGACCTGGGCGGCCAGGTCGGCCGTCAGGGTGGGCAGCTCGAGGGTCTGCGTCACCGGCTCGGCGGCGTTCGCCGAACCCGACGCCCCGGCCACTGCCAGGGTGCTGAGGACGCCACCGGCAACTCCGGCCCGCATCGCCATCGTGGTCTGGGCGGTGCGGCGGGGCTTCCGGTGGCTGCGTATGTGAGCGGTGTGGGACATGGGAACAACCGGTACCAGGCGCTGCTTCATATCTTCAAGAAACGTGTGCTGCGCCACAGTTGTTCAATCGAGGCTCCGAATCCCGGGCGTGTCGCTTTTTATCGACGCCCTAACGGACATTGCGGGCGCCCGTGATCGGCCCGTGATCACGTACTTTCATCGTTACGTCCGAATTGCCCCGCGCTTACCACTGGTTGGGCTGATTGGCCAATCCCTCTTCTCGGGGACCTCTCATGAATGTGGCGGAGGTCACGGAACGATTACCCGCGCCCGTGCGTCGGGGCGCCGATCGCGTCCCGGCCGGCCGCCGGGACCGAGGGAAGGGGCGGCGGCCGGCCCGACGGCCGGATCGCGCCGCCGGGACTTCGTGAACGCGTGCACACGTCCACATCCCGCCCTCCGGTCCCCCTGAGGTGTGAACGCTCCTTTATCAAGAGATCTGCCCCCGTACCAATTTGCATGCGCGGGAAGCATCTTGATATGGAGGCGACCCTCGTGAGCTGCGCCGACGAGGGAAAATGTCACCTTTGGTGATCGCGTGGATGCTTGGCGTGTGAAGATCACCGCTCATCCGACTTCATGATCGTTCGTCAGGTGGTGGAGATCACAAAGGTTGTGCAATACCCCGTGTCGCAGATCACAGACCCGCAGGCATAAGATGCGGAGCGGTTGGGCTTGTGACCTGCTTCACATGTTCTCGATCTTCGCCGGGGCGGGCGTGGTTCGTGGGGCGGTTGAGGCCGGTCGAGCCCCCTGCACAACCGCCAGCAGTCAGTGCCGACTGAGAGGAGCGAGGAGCGGTGAACGCGTATGCGCCCATCCTCGTACTGGGAGCCCTCGGGGCAGGCTTTGCGATCTTCTCCGTGGTCATGGCCACGCTGATCGGTCCGAAGCGGTACAACCGCGCCAAGCTCGAGGCGTACGAGTGCGGTATCGAGCCGACCCCCACGCCGGCCGGCGGCGGGCGCTTCCCCATCAAGTACTACCTGACGGCGATGCTCTTCATCATTTTCGATATCGAGATCGTCTTCCTCTACCCCTGGGCCGTCACCTTCGACGCCCTGGGGATCTTCGGGCTCGTGGAGATGCTGCTCTTCGTGCTCACCGTCTTCGTCGCGTACGCGTACGTGTGGCGGCGCGGCGGCCTGGAATGGGACTGAGGGACCTTTAGTCATGGGACTCGAAGAAAAGCTGCCGAGCGGATTCCTGCTGACCACCGTCGAGCAGGCCGCGGGCTGGGTGCGCAAGTCGTCCGTCTTCCCCGCCACGTTCGGCCTCGCCTGCTGTGCCATCGAGATGATGACCACCGGCGCCGGCCGCTACGACCTGGCGCGCTTCGGCATGGAGGTCTTCCGCGGATCGCCGCGGCAGGCGGACCTCATGATCGTCGCCGGGCGGGTCAGCCAGAAGATGGCGCCGGTGCTCCGGCAGGTCTACGACCAGATGCCGAACCCCAAGTGGGTGATCTCCATGGGGGTCTGCGCCTCCTCGGGCGGCATGTTCAACAACTACGCGATCGTGCAGGGCGTCGACCACATCGTCCCGGTCGACATCTACCTCCCCGGCTGCCCGCCCCGCCCCGAGATGCTGATGGACGCCATCCTCAAGCTCCACCAGAAGATCCAGACCTCCAAGCTCGGCGTGAACGCCGAGGAGGCGGCCCGCGAGGCGGAGGAGGCGGCGCTCAAGGCCCTGCCCACGATCGAGATGAAGGGGCTGCTGCGATGAGCGACGCGAACGGCGCGGGCGGGGCGGACGGGGTGAACCCCGAGAAGGAGCTCTCCGCGGAGAACCTCCCCGGCCAGCGCGGACAGGGTGGCGAGGAGGTCCGGGTCCAGCGCGGCATGTTCGGCGCCAACAACGGCGGCGACACCTCCGGCTACGGCGGACTGGTCCGCTCGGTCCGGCTCCCGGGGCCGGCGGCCCGCCCCTACGGCGGGTGGTTCGACGAGGTCGCCGACGAGCTGGAGGGCGCGCTGGAGGAGCAGGACCTGCTCCCGGAGAACGCCATCGAGAAGACGGTCGTCGACCGCGGCGAACTCACCTTCCACATCGAGCGCGAGCACCTGGTCCGGGTCGCGAGGACCCTGCGCGACGACCCCGCCCTGCGCTTCGAGCTGTGCACCGGCGTCAGCGGCGTGCACTACCCGAACGACAAGGGCCGCGAGCTGCACGCCGTCTACCACCTGCGCTCGATCACCCACAACCGGCTGATCCGCCTCGAGGTCAGCGCCCCCGACAGCGACCCGCACATCCCGTCGCTGTTCTCCGTCTACCCGACGAACGACTGGCACGAGCGCGAGGCGTACGACTTCTTCGGCATCGTCTTCGACGGTCACCCGGCCCTGACGCGGATCATGATGCCGGACGACTGGCAGGGCCATCCGCAGCGCAAGGACTATCCCCTCGGCGGCATCCCCGTCGAGTACAAGGGCGCCCAGATCCCGGCTCCGGACCAGCGGAGGTCGTACTCATGAGCACGTCGCACGCATCCGCCGCCTCGGCACGCGAGACCACCGAGGGAACCGTCTACACCGTCACCGGCGGCGACTGGGACGAGGTCGTCGAGACCGCGGCCCGCGCCGACGACGAGCGGATCGTCGTCAACATGGGACCGCAGCACCCGTCCACCCACGGGGTGCTCCGGCTGATCCTGGAGATCGACGGCGAGACGGTCACCGAGGCCCGCTGCGGCATCGGCTACCTCCACACCGGCATCGAGAAGAACCTCGAGTACCGGACGTGGACCCAGGGCACCACCTTCGTGACGCGCATGGACTACCTGACGTCGTTCTTCAACGAGACGGCGTACTGCCTCGCGGTCGAGAAGCTGCTCGGCATCGAGGACCAGGTGCCCGACCGCGCCTCGGTCATCAGGGTGCTCCTGATGGAACTGAACCGGCTCTCCTCCCACCTGGTGTGCATCGCCACCGGCGGCATGGAGCTCGGCGCCACCACGATCATGATCTACGGATTCCGTGATCGTGAACTCATTCTCGACCTCTACGAGCTCATCACCGGGCTGAGGATGAACCACGCGTACATCCGCCCCGGCGGACTCGCCCAGGACCTGCCGCCCGGCGCGGTGGACCGGATCCGCGAGTTCGTGAAGACGATGCGGAAGAACCTCCCGGAGTACGACAAGCTCGCCACCGGGAACCCCATCTTCAAGGCCCGCATGCAGGACGTCGGCTACCTGGACCTGGCCGGCTGCATGGCCCTCGGCGCCACCGGCCCGATCCTGCGCTCCACCGGCCTGCCGCACGACCTGCGCAAGGCACAGCCGTACTGCGGGTACGAGACCTACGACTTCGAGATCCCGACCGCCGACACCTGCGACTCCTACGGCCGCTTCCTGATCCGGCTGGAGGAGATGCGCCAGTCGCTGCGCATCGTCGAGCAGTGCCTGGACCGGCTGGAGCCCGGCCCGGTCATGGTCGCCGACAAGAAGATCGCCTGGCCCGCCCAGCTCGCCCTGGGACCGGACGGACTGGGCAACTCCCTCGACCACATCAAGAAGATCATGGGCACCTCCATGGAGGCCCTGATCCACCACTTCAAGCTGGTCACCGAGGGCTTCCGGGTCCCGCCGGGACAGGCGTACGCGGCGGTCGAGTCGCCCAAGGGCGAGCTCGGCGCGCACGTCGTCTCCGACGGCGGCACCCGCCCCTACCGGGTCCACTTCCGCGACCCGTCCTTCACCAACCTGCAGGCCATGGCGGCGATGTGCGAGGGCGGCCAGGTCGCCGACGTCATCGTCGCCGTCGCGTCCATCGACCCCGTGATGGGAGGCGTCGACCGGTGACCACCTCTTCTTCCGAGCGGGGCGTCAGCCTGGGCATGCCGGAACTGCCCGCACCCGCCTACCCGGACGACGTCCGGGCCCGGCTGGAGACCGACGCGCGCGCGGTCATCGCCCGCTACCCGGACTCGCGGTCCGCCCTCCTGCCGCTGCTGCACCTGGTGCAGTCGGAGGAGGGCCACGTCACGCGGACCGGGATGCGGTTCTGCGCGGAGATGCTGGGCCTGACCACGGCCGAGGTGACCGCGGTCGCCACCTTCTACACCATGTACCGGCGCAAGCCGAGCGGCGACTACCAGGTCGGGGTGTGCACCAACACCCTGTGCGCCGTGATGGGCGGCGACGCGATCTTCGAGGAGCTCCAGGAGCACCTGGGCGTCGGCAACGGCGAGACCACCGACGACGGCAAGGTCACCCTGGAGCACATCGAGTGCAACGCGGCCTGCGACTTCGCGCCCGTGGTGATGGTGAACTGGGAGTTCTTCGACAACCAGACCCCCGAGAGCGCCAAGCGCATGGTCGACGACCTGCGCGCCGGCCGTCCGGTCGCGCCCACCCGCGGGGCGCCCCTGTGCACCTTCAAGGAGACCGCCCGCATCCTGGCCGGCTTCCCCGACGAGCGGGAGGGGGCCGTCGAGGCCACCGGCAGCGCGGGGCCCGCCTCGCTGGTCGGCCTGAAGCTGGCCAAGGGGGAGGCCGCGCCCGCGCGCGTGGTGCACCCGCGCGGCGGGGCGCCCCGGGACACCCCGCCGCACGAGCCGTCGCCCGCCGAGCACCTCAGCTCCCACGACGCGCCGCAGGACACATCGGCCTCCGACCCCGAGCACTCCTCGGGTCCCGTCGCCGAGGAGGGGGAGTGATGACCTTGGCCGCCGAACTCAAGGACATGAGCCCGGAGAAGCTGCTCGCACCCGTGCTGTCGGCCTTCTGGGACGAGGACGCGTCCTGGACGCTGGACGTCTACAGGAGGCACGAGGGGTACGAGGGGCTGCGCAAGGCGCTCGCCATGTCGCCGGACGACGTCATCGCGTACGTCAAGGAGTCCGGTCTGCGCGGACGCGGCGGCGCCGGCTTCCCGACGGGGATGAAGTGGCAGTTCATTCCCCAGGGCGACGGCAAGCCCCACTACCTGGTGGTCAACGCCGACGAGTCGGAGCCCGGAACGTGCAAGGACATCCCGCTCCTCTTCGCGAACCCGCACAGCCTCATCGAGGGCATCGTCATCGCGTGCCACGCCATCAGGTCGTCCCACGCCTTCATCTACCTGCGCGGTGAGGTCGTCCCCGTGCTGCGGCGGCTGCACGCGGCCGTGCGCGAGGCCTACGCGGCCGGCTTCCTCGGCGAGAACATCCTGGGCAGCGGACTCGACCTCGAACTCACCGTGCACGCGGGCGCGGGCGCGTACATCTGCGGTGAGGAGACCGCACTGCTCGACTCGCTCGAGGGCCGCCGGGGACAGCCGCGGCTCCGTCCCCCCTTCCCCGCCGTCGCGGGCCTCTACGCCTGCCCGACCGTGGTGAACAACGTCGAGTCGATCGCCTCGGTCCCCGCCATCATGAACCGGGGCAAGGAGTGGTTCCGCTCGATGGGCAGCGAGAAGTCCCCCGGCTTCACGCTCTACTCCCTCAGCGGCCACGTCGCCAACCCCGGACAGTACGAGGCGCCCCTCGGCATCACGCTGCGCCAGCTGCTGGAGATGAGCGGCGGGATGCGCCCGGGCCACCGGCTGAAGTTCTGGACGCCCGGCGGCTCCTCGACGCCGATGTTCACCGACGAGCACCTCGACGTCCCCCTCGACTACGAGGGGGTGGGCGCCGCCGGTTCCATGCTCGGCACGAAGGCCCTGCAGTGCTTCGACGAGACCACCTGCGTCGTCCGCGCCGTCACCCGCTGGACCGAGTTCTACGCCCACGAGTCCTGCGGCAAGTGCACGCCCTGCCGCGAGGGGACGTACTGGCTGGTCCAGCTGATGCGGGACATCGAGGCCGGCAAGGGGCGGATGGCCGACCTCGACAAGCTGAACGACATCGCCGACAACATCAACGGCAAGTCCTTCTGCGCCCTCGGCGACGGCGCCGCCTCGCCGATCTTCTCCTCGCTGAAGTACTTCCGCGAGGAGTACGAGCAGCACATCACGGGCCGCGGCTGCCCCTTCGACCCCGCGAAGTCGACGGCCTGGGCCGACCACCGCACGGAGGTGAACGCATGACTGTGACCACCAGCGCTCCCTCCGGCGGGGGAGAAGCCGCGGTCCCGCCCGAGGACCTCGTGACGCTGACCATCGACGGCGCCGAGATCAGCGTGCCCAAGGGCACCCTGGTCATCCGGGCCGCCGAGCAGCTCGGCATCGAGATCCCCCGCTTCTGCGACCACCCGCTCCTCGACCCGGCGGGCGCCTGCCGCCAGTGCATCGTCGAGGTCGAGGGCCAGCGCAAGCCCATGGCGTCCTGCACCATCACCTGCACCGACGGGATGGTGGTGAAGACCCAGCTCTCCTCGCCGGTCGCGGAGAAGGCCCAGAAGGGCGTGATGGAGCTGCTGCTCATCAACCACCCGCTGGACTGCCCGGTCTGCGACAAGGGCGGCGAGTGCCCGCTGCAGAACCAGGCGATGTCGCACGGCAACGCCGAGTCCCGCTTCGAGGGCAGGAAGCGCACCTACGAGAAGCCCGTCCCGATCTCCACCCAGGTGCTGCTCGACCGCGAGCGGTGCGTGCTGTGCGCCCGCTGCACCCGGTTCTCCAACCAGGTCGCCGGCGACCCGATGATCGAGCTGATCGAGCGGGGCGCGCTCCAGCAGGTCGGCACCGGCGAGGGCGACCCCTTCGAGTCGTACTTCTCCGGCAACACCATCCAGATCTGCCCGGTCGGCGCGCTCACCTCGGCGGCGTACCGGTTCCGCTCCCGGCCCTTCGACCTGATCTCGTCGCCGTCGGTGTGCGAGCACTGCTCCGGCGGCTGCGCCACCCGCACCGACCACCGGCGCGGCAAGGTCATGCGGCGGCTCGCCGCCCACGACCCCGAGGTCAACGAGGAGTGGATCTGCGACAAGGGACGCTTCGCGTTCCGGTACGCGCAGCTGAGGGACCGCCTCGACACGCCGCTGGTGCGCAACCCGGAGGGCGAGCTGGAGCCGGCGTCCTGGCCGGACGCGCTGCGGATCGCGGCGCAGGGCCTGCTGGCCTCGCGCGGCCGCACCGGCGTCCTGACCGGCGGCCGGCTCACCGTCGAGGACGCCTACGCGTACAGCAAGTTCGCGCGGGTGGCGCTCGCCACCAACGACATCGACTTCCGCGCGCGCGTGCACAGCGCCGAGGAGGCCGACTTCCTCGCCGCGCGGGTCGCCGGCCGCGGCCGTGACCTCGACGGCACGGGCGTCACGTACTCCTCCCTGGAGAAGGCGCCCGCGGTCCTGCTGGTCGGCTTCGAGTCAGAGGAGGAGGCGCCCGGCGTCTTCCTGCGGCTGCGCAAGGCCTGGCGCAAGCACGGACAGCGGACCTTCGCCCTGGCCACGCACGCCACGCGGGGGCTCGAGAAGGCCGGCGGCACGCTGCTGCCGGCCGCCCCCGGCACCGAGACCGAGTGGCTGGACGCCCTGGCGGGCGGCGTCGGCCTGGAGGGCGACGGGGCCAGGGCCGCCGAGGCGCTGCGGGGCGAGGGCGCGGTCGTCGTCGTCGGCGAGCGGCTGGCCGCCGTACGGGGCGGCCTGACCGCGGCCGTCCGGTTCGCCGCCGCGACCGGGGCCCGGCTGGTGTGGATCCCGCGCCGGGCCGGGGAGCGCGGCGCGGTGGAGGCGGGTGCGCTGCCGGCGCTGCTGCCCGGCGGCCGTCCGTCGACCGACCCGCGCGCACGCGCGGAGGTCGCCGCCCTCTGGGGGCTGGCCGAACTGCCCCACCGCTACGGCCGCGACACCGGACAGATCGTCGAGGCGGCGGTGCGCGGCGAGCTCCAGGCGCTGCTGGTCGCGGGCGTGGAGATCGCCGACCTGCCCGATCCGGCCCGCGCACGCGCCGCACTCGCCGAGGCCGGGTTCGTGGTCTCGCTGGAGCTGCGGCCCAGCGAGGTCACCGCACTCGCCGACGTCGTCCTGCCGGTCGCCGCGGTCGCGGAGAAGGCCGGCACCTTCCTCAACTGGGAGGGCAGGGTCCGCCTGTTCGAGGCGGCGCTCAAGCCCGACCAGATGACCCGGCGGCTCGCGCCCACCGACGCGCGCGTGCTGCAGATGCTGGCCGACGCCATGGACGTCCACCTGGGGCTGCCGGACCTGCGCACGATCCGCGCGGAGCTCGACCGGCTCGGCGCCTGGGACGGCCCCCGGGCCACCGACCCGCTGGAGACCGCGGGCGCGCTGCCCCGGCCGGCCGCCGGGGAGGCCGTGCTCGCCGGGCACCGGCTGCTGCTCGACCACGGCCTCCTGCAACGCGGCGACGAGGCGCTCGCCGGCACCCGGCACGCCGCCCGCGCGCGCGTGTCGGCCGCCACGGCCGCCGAGGCCGGCGTCGAGGACGGCGGCCTGCTCGCGGTGACCGGCACCGAGGGGACGGTCGAACTGCCGTTGGCCGTCACCGAGATGCCCGACCGCGTGGTGTGGCTCCCGCTGAACTCCGTCGGCGGCGGCGTCGCCTCCGGCACCGGGGCCCTGCCCGGCTCACTCGTCCGTATCGGCCCGGCGGCCCCCGCCGGCGAGGCCCCCGTGGAGGTGGAGGCATGAGCCCGTACCTCGCCGCTGAAGACCTCTCGATGTTCGGCCGCGATCCCTGGTGGCTGATCGCCCTCAAGGCGGTCTTCTGCTTCGCCTTCCTGATGGTGACCGTGCTGATCTCCATCGTCATGGAGCGCAAGGTCGTCGCCTGGATGCAGCTGCGCATCGGCCCCAACCGGCACGGCCCCTGGGGCATGCTCCAGTCGCTCGCCGACGGCGTGAAGCTGATGCTCAAGGAAGACGTCGTCGTCAAGCGCGCGGACAAGGCCGTCTACGTCCTCGCACCGATCGTCGCGGCGATCCCCGCCTTCATGGCGTTCGCGGTGATCCCCTTCGGCCCGGCCGGCAACGAGATCTCGATCTTCGGCCAGCGCACCACCATGCAGCTGACCGACCTGCCGATCGCGATGCTGTACATCCTCGCGGTCGCCTCGGTCGGCATCTACGGCATCGTCCTGGCGGGCTGGAGCTCCGGCTCCACCTACCCGCTGCTGGGCGGCCTGCGCTCCTGCGCGCAGATGATCTCGTACGAGATCGCCATGGGCGCGGCGTTCGCCTCCGTCTTCCTCTACTCGGGGTCGATGTCGACGTCGACGATCGTCGAGGCGCAGACCGACCGCTGGTACGTCCTGCTGCTGCCGGTCTCCTTCCTCATCTACATCGTGACGATGGTCGGCGAGACCAACCGCGCCCCCTTCGACATGCCGGAGTCCGAGGGCGACCTGGTCGGCGGCTTCAACACCGAGTACTCGTCGATCAAGTTCGCGATGTTCATGCTCGCCGAGTACATCAACATGGTGACCGTCTCGGCCGTCGCCGTGACCCTCTTCCTGGGCGGCTGGCGGGCCCCGTGGCCCATCAGCACCTTCTGGGAGGGCGCGAACCACGGCTGGTGGCCGATGCTCTGGTTCACCGGCAAGCTGCTGACCCTGCTGTTCGGCTTCGTGTGGCTGCGCGGCACGCTCCCGCGGGTCCGCTACGACCAGCTGATGAAGCTCGGCTGGAAGGTCCTCATCCCGGTCGCCCTGGTGTGGCTGATGCTCGTCGCCACCGTGCGGGCGCTGCGGAACGAGGGCTACGACTTCAGCGACATCGCCCTCTACGTCGGAGGCGCCGTCCTCGCCCTCCTGCTGCTGTCCTTCGTCGCCGACCTGTTCCGCGGCAAGGGGGAGGAGGCCGGGCGGCCCGCCGAGGGCCCGCCCGCCTTCGACCCCACGGCGGGCGGATTCCCCGTACCGCCGCTGCCGGGGCAGGAGGTGCCGCCGGTGCCGCGGCGCCGCCCGCGCCGGGAGCGGGAGCTGATTGTCAGTGGTGCCCCCGATACTCAGAGTGACGGACCTCTGGGCGGATCCACGGATGGAAAGGAGGCGTCCGATGGCTGAGGAGCCCAAGGAGACCGCACCCGGTTTCCTGAACCCCGTGGCCGGCTTCGGCGTGACCTTCAAGGCCATGTTCAAGAAGCGGCTGACCGAGCAGTACCCGGAGCAGCAGAAGACCACCGCTCCGCGTTTCCACGGACGGCACCAGCTCAACCGCCATCCGGACGGCCTGGAGAAGTGCGTCGGCTGCGAGCTGTGCGCCTGGGCCTGCCCCGCCGACGCGATCTACGTCGAGGGCGCGGACAACACCGAGGAGGAGCGCTACTCGCCCGGCGAGCGGTACGGCCGCGTCTACCAGATCAACTACGCCCGCTGCATCCTGTGCGGGCTGTGCATCGAGGCGTGCCCCACGCGGGCGCTGACGATGACCAACGAGTTCGAGCTGGCCGACTCCAGCCGCGCCGACCTCATCTACACCAAGGAGCAGCTGCTCGCCGGTCTGGAGGAGGGCATGGTCGACTCCCCGCACGCCATGTACCCGGGCACCGACGAACAGGACTACTACCGGGGCCTGGTGACCGAGGCCGCGCCCGGCACGGAGCGGCAGACCGCCCACTCCGAGGGCGAGGTGGTGCAGGAGGCCGACTCGACCTTCGGGCCCGAGGAGCCGGCGTCGGAGAAGGTGATCGGGCGATGACCGGACAGCTCGCCGCCTACTCCACCTCCACCGGAGAGGCCGTCCAGTTCTGGATCCTCGGCACGGTCGCCGTGATCGGCGCCCTGTGCACCGTCTTCATGCGGCGGGCCGTGCACAGCGCGCTCTGCCTCGCCGGCACCATGATCATCCTGGCGGTGTTCTACCTGGCCAACGGGGCCTACTTCCTGGGCGTCGTCCAGATCGTCGTCTACACCGGCGCGATCATGATGCTGTTCCTGTTCGTGGTGATGCTGGTCGGCGTCACCGCGGCGGACTCCCTGAAGGAGACCATCAAGGGCCAGCGCTGGCTGGCCCTGCTGTGCGGGCTCGGCTTCGGCGTCCTGCTGGTCGGCGGGATCGGGAACGCCTCGCTCAGCGAGTTCAACGGCATCGGCGAGGCCAACGCGGGCGGCAACGTGGAGGGCCTCGCCGCCCTCCTCTTCACCAAGTACGTCTTCGCCTTCGAGATCACCGGCGCCCTGCTCATCACGGCCGCCGTCGGCGCCATGGTGCTCACCCACCGGGAGCGCACCGAGCGCGCCAGGACGCAGCGGGAGCTGGCCGAACAGCGCGTCCGCGAGGGCAAGCACCTGCCGCCGCTGCCGGCGCCGGGGGTGTACGCCCGGCACAACGCCGTGGACATCGCGGGCCTGCTGCCCGACGGCACCCCGTCGGAGCTCACCGTCAGCAAGACGCTGCGGGAGCGCGGGCAGATCCGCGACGTGTCGCAGGAGGCGATCAACGACCTGCGGGCGATGGAGCAGCGGGCCCAGGAGCGTCTGGAGCGCACCGCGATCGACGCGCCGACCTTCAAGCGGGCCGAGGAGGCGTCGAAGTGAATCCGGTCAACTACCTGTACCTGGCCGCGCTGCTGTTCACGATCGGCGCCACCGGCGTACTGATCAGGCGCAACGCGATCGTCGTCTTCATGTGCGTCGAGCTCATGCTCAACGCCTGCAACCTCGCGTTCGTCGCCTTCTCCCGGATGCACGGCAACCTCGACGGCCAGATCATCGCCTTCTTCACGATGGTCGTCGCCGCCGCGGAGGTCGTGGTCGGGCTGGCGATCATCGTGTCCCTGTTCCGTTCCCGCCACTCGGCCTCGGTCGACGACGCCAGCCTGATGAAGCTGTGAGGGGCTGCTGAATCGTGGAGAACCTGATTGCGCTGCTGGTGGCGGCGCCCCTGCTCGGAGCGGTGGTCCTGCTGTGCGGCGGACGCCGGCTGGACGCCGTCGGCCACTGGATCGGCACGCTGCTCGCGGCCGTCTCCTTCGTGCTCGGCCTGGTGCTGTTCACCGACCTGCTGGGCAAGGGCGCCGGGGAACGCACCGTCGTGCAGCACCTGTTCAGCTGGATCCCGGTGGAGGGCTTCCAGGCCGACGTCGCCTTCCGGCTCGACCAGCTGTCGATGACGTTCGTCCTGCTGATCACCGGCGTCGGCTCGCTGATCCACCTGTACTCCATCGGGTACATGGAGCACGACGAGCGGCGCCGCCGCTTCTTCGGCTACCTGAACCTGTTCCTCGCGGCGATGCTGATCCTCGTCCTCGCCGACAACTACCTGCTGCTGTACGTCGGCTGGGAGGGCGTCGGCCTCGCCTCCTACCTGCTGATCGGCTTCTGGCAGCACAAGCCCGGCGCGGCGACGGCGGCGAAGAAGGCCTTCCTGGTCAACCGCGTCGGCGACATGGGCCTGTCCATCGCGATCATGCTGATGTTCCTGTGGTTCGGCACCTTCGCCTTCGGGCCGGTGCTCGGCACCCTGGAGGAGCCCGGTCTGGCCGGGCAGGCCGGCGAGGGCAAGCTCACCGCGATCGCGCTGATGCTGCTGCTCGCCGCCTGCGGCAAGTCCGCCCAGGTGCCGCTGCAGTCCTGGCTCGGGGACGCGATGGAGGGCCCGACGCCCGTCTCGGCCCTGATCCACGCGGCGACCATGGTGACGGCGGGCGTCTACCTGATCGTCCGCTCCGCGGCCGTCTTCAACGGCGCCCCGGACGCCCAGCTGGTCGTCACCATCGTCGGCGCGGTCACGCTGCTGTTCGGTGCGATCGTCGGTTGCGCGAAGGACGACATCAAGAAGGCGCTGGCCGGCTCGACCATGTCGCAGATCGGCTACATGGTGCTCGCCGCCGGCCTCGGCCCCATCGGCTACGTCTTCGCGATCATGCACCTGGTGACGCACGGCTTCTTCAAGGCCGGGCTGTTCCTCGGCGCCGGCTCGGTGATGCACGGCATGAACGACGAGGTCGACATGCGCCGCTACGGCGGCCTCAGGAAGTACATGCCGGTCACGTTCGTCACCTTCGGCCTCGGCTACCTCGCCATCATCGGTTTCCCGGGCCTGTCCGGCTTCTTCTCCAAGGACAAGATCATCGAGTCGGCGTTCGCCAAGGGCGGCACCGAGGGCTGGATCCTCGGCGCCTGCGCCCTGCTGGGCGCGGCGATCACCGCGTACTACATGACGCGCGTGATGCTGATGACGTTCTTCGGCGAGGAGCGCTGGCGCAACGCGCCGACGCCGTCCCCGGCGGCGCCGGACGTGGAGCCCGCCGCCGAGACCCGCGGCGCCCACGAGCCGCCGCACCCGCACGAGTCCCCGAAGACCATGACGATCCCGATGATCGTGCTGGCCGTCGGGTCGGTCGCGGGCGGTGCCTTCTTCAGCCTCGGCGACCGCTTCCTGCACTGGCTGGAGCCCGTCACCGGGCACGACCACGGTCACGCGCCGATCAGCGCGATGACGGTGACCGCCGCCACGGTCGCGGTGATGGTCGTCGGCGTGGCGATCGCCTGGGCCCAGTACGGGCGCCGCCCGGTGCCGGCCGTCGCCCCGCGCGGGTCGCTGCTCACCCGGGCCGCCCGGCGCGACCTGTTCCAGGACGACTTCAACCACGTGGTCCTGGTCCGCGGCGGTGAGCACCTCACCCGCTCGCTGGTCTACGTCGACCACACCGTGGTCGACGGGGTCGTCAACGGCACGGCGGCCTCCATGGGCGGCCTGTCCGGACGGATGCGCAGGCTGCAGAACGGCTTCGCGCGGTCCTACGCGGTCTCCATGTTCGGCGGCGCGGCGGTCCTGGTCGCCGCGACCCTGCTGATGAGGGCGGTCTGATACCGATGTCCTTTCCTCTGCTGACAGCGACGGCGGCGCTCCCGGCCCTCGGGGCGATCGCCACGGCCGCCGTGCCGGCCGCGAAGCGCACGGCCGCCAAGTGGCTGGCCCTGCTGTTCTCGCTCGCCACGCTCGTGCTGGCGATCACCGTCCTGGTGCGGTTCGACCCGGACGGCGACCGCTACCAGCTCACCGAGTCCCACGCCTGGATCGCGGACTTCGGGGTCCGGTACGAGCTGGGCGTGGACGGCATCGCGGTGGCGCTGATCGCGCTGACCGCCCTGCTGATCCCGTTCATCGTCCTCGCGGGCTGGCACGACGCCGACCCCCTGGAGACGGGGAGCAGGAGGTGGCGGCCGACGCAGGGCTTCTTCGCCCTGATCCTGGCCGTCGAGGCGATGGTGATCCTCTCCTTCGAGGCCACCGACGTCTTCCTCTTCTACATCTTCTTCGAGGCCATGCTCATCCCGATGTACTTCCTGATCGGAGGCTTCGGGGACCGCGCCCACGAGCACGGCGAGGAGAAGGCGGCGACGCAGCGGTCGTACGCGGCGGTGAAGTTCCTGCTCTACAACCTGGCCGGCGGTCTGATCATGCTGGCCGCGGTGATCGGGCTGTACGTGGTCGCCGGGAACTTCTCGCTCACCGAGATCGCCGAGGCACGGGCCAGCGGCGAGCTGAACATGGCGACGGACACCGAGCGCTGGCTGTTCCTCGGCTTCTTCTTCGCCTTCGCGGTGAAGGCGCCGCTGTGGCCGCTGCACACCTGGCTGCCCAACGCCATGCAGGAGTCCACCGCCCCGGTGGCCGTGCTGATCACGGCGGTCGTGGACAAGGTGGGCACCTTCGCGATGCTCCGCTTCTGCCTCGGGCTGTTCCCGGAGGCCAGCACGTGGGCGACACCGGTCATCCTCGTCCTGGCGGTCATCAGCATCATCTACGGCGCGCTGCTCGCGGTCGGCCAGCGCGACATCAAGCGGCTGATCGCGTACGCGTCGATCTCGCACTTCGGCTTCATCGTCATGGGCATCTTCGCGATGACCAGCCAGGGCCAGTCCGGAGCGACGCTCTACATGGTCAACCACGGCATCTCGACCGCCGTGCTGATGCTGATCGCCGGATTCCTGATCTCGCGGCGCGGCTCCCGGCTCATCGCCGACTTCGGCGGGGTGCAGAAGGTCGCCCCGGTGCTCGCCGGCACCTTCCTGATCGGCGGGCTCGCGACCCTCTCGCTGCCGGGGCTCGCGCCCTTCGTCAGTGAGTTCCTGGTCCTGGTCGGCACGTTCACCCGCTACCCGGTGATCGGCATCATCGCCACCTTCGGCATCGTCCTCGCCGCGCTCTACACCCTCGTCCTGTACCAGCGGACGATGACCGGCCCGGTGAAGCCCGAGGTCTCCGCCATGCCCGACCTGCGGGTGCGGGAGATCGCCGTGGTGGCGCCGCTGGTCGTGCTGCTGGTCTTCCTGGGCGTCTACCCCAAGCCCGTCACGGACGTCGTGAACCCGGCGGTGGAGCACACCATGTCCGACGTACAGAAGAAGGACCCCCGGCCCGAGGTGGAGGCGGCCAAGTGAGCGCAACAGCCGTCCACAGCCTGTGGACAACGGCGGCCGATCCGATCTCGAAGATCGACGCGCCGAAGATCGAATACGGACAGCTCGCCCCCACCCTGATCATCGTCGGAGCGGCGGTCCTCGGGGTGCTGGTCGAGGCGTTCGTACCGCGCAAGTCGCGCTACCACGCGCAGGTGTTCGTCGCCGTGGTCGCGCTGGCCGCCGCCTTCGCCGCGGTCGTGGCGCTCGCCGCGGACGGCTACGGCACGACCAAGGCGGGCATCGCGGCGATGGGCGCCGTCGCCGTCGACGGCCCGGCCCTGTTCCTGCAGGGCACGATCCTGCTGACGGCGATGGTCGGCCTGTTCACCTTCGCCGAGCGCCGGCTCGACCCGGAGGCGCACGGCAACCGGGTGGACTCCTTCGCCGCGCAGGCCGCGTCCGTCCCCGGCAGCGACAGCGAGAAGAAGGCCGTCAAGGCCGGCTTCACCACCACCGAGGTGTTCCCGCTGCTGCTCTTCGCGGTCGCCGGCATGCTGGTCTTCCCGGCGGCCAACGACCTGCTGACGCTGTTCGTGGCGCTGGAGGTCCTCTCCCTCCCGCTGTACCTGCTGTGCGCGCTGGCCCGCCGCAAGCGGCTGATGTCGCAGGAGGCGGCGGTCAAGTACTTCCTGCTCGGCGCGTTCGCCTCCGCGTTCACGCTGTTCGGCATCGCCCTGCTGTACGGCTACTCGGGCTCGATGTCGTACGCCACGATCGCGCAGGTCGTCGACGGCACGGTCCCGGACGTCAACCCGGCGCTCGCCGCCACCATGGGCAACGACGCGCTGCTGCTGGTCGGCTCCGCGCTGCTGGTCATGGGCCTGCTGTTCAAGGTCGGCGCCGTCCCCTTCCACATGTGGACGCCCGACGTCTACCAGGGCGCCCCGACGCCGGTCACCGGTTTCATGGCGGCGGCGACCAAGGTGGCCGCGTTCGGCGCGCTGCTGCGGATCCTGTACGTCGTGCTGCCGGGGCTGCGCTGGGACTGGCGGCCGGTGATGTGGGCCGTCGCCATCGTCACCATGCTGGCCGGTGCGATCGTGGCGATCACCCAGACCGACATCAAGCGGCTGCTGGCGTACTCGTCGATCGCGCACGCCGGCTTCATCCTCGCGGGCGTCATCGCGGCCACGCCGTCGGGCGTCTCCTCCGTCCTCTTCTACCTGGCGGCGTACTCGTTCGTGACGATCGGCGCGTTCGCGGTGGTCACCCTGGTCCGGGACGCCGGCGGCGAGGCGACGCACCTGTCGAAGTGGGCGGGTCTGGGCCGGCGCTCCCCGCTGGTGGCGGCGGTGTTCGCGGTGTTCCTGCTGGCCTTCGCGGGCATCCCGCTGACCTCCGGCTTCGCGGGCAAGTTCGCCGTGTTCAAGGCGGCGGCGGAGGGCGGGGCGGCCCCGCTGGTCGTGGTCGGTGTGGTCTCCTCGGCCATCGCGGCGTTCTTCTACATCCGCGTGATCGTCCTGATGTTCTTCAGCGAGCCGCGCCCCGAGGGCCCGACCGTCGCGGTGCCGTCACCGCTGACGATGACGGCGATCGGGGTCGGCGTGGCCGTCACGGTGGTGCTGGGCGTCGCACCCCAGTACTTCCTGGAGCTGGCGGGGGACGCGGGGGTCTTCGTGCGCTGACCCGACGCCCCTCCGTACGACGACGGCGGCGGCCCGGCACCCTTCGGAGTGCCGGG